>JALYIB010000225.1 GCA_030775965.1 Acidobacteriota bacterium
GGCTGCGCTATTGGAATCCACAAGGGAAGCCGCTGGGCAGTTTGCTGGCGCGCGTTGCCATGGCCGTGTTGGTAGTGTCTTTTGTGCAGGACGTGATCGAGCGCCCGATTTCCTACACTTCGGGTCCAGCGCCTTTTAAAGCACTGCGCAAGAGTTTAATCGCGCAATTGGACGCCGCGCCGGGGAAACAACTGGTATTGGTGCGTTACTCGGCGGAGCATAATCCGTATATGGATTTCGTAGTAAACGGTGCGGATTTCGAGCAGGCGCACGTTCTGTGGGCGCGGGCCATGGGGCCGGAGGCAGACCGCAGCGTCTTCGATTATTTCCACGACCGGCGCATCTGGACCCTGGATGGAGACGATGCGAATCCGCAACTCAAGTGCCTGACCCACTGCGCGGACGACAACCACGATAACAACCCATAAAGCCCAGGAATTGTTTCTGGAAGGTTCGCGGGCGGAACCCGTGCGGCCGATTTGGCGCGGGTCCGAGCCCATGGGAGGCAACCCAGCGTGGCTTTTCCTCAAAGGCGCTTTCTAACTTTGGCGATCTGCTGGAGGCGGGGGTCGGCGGAAAAGCGGCTGGGGTGGCAAAGGGCGCACCCCATCGCGGGCTTTAATAGGATTTGGCAATCACCACGCGGCGCTCGGCGGGTTCGCCGGTTACGATGCATTTCCCCGGTCCGTCATAGTGGTCTTCGAGGGGGATACAGCGGATGGTGGCTTTGAATTCTTTAACCCGGGCGTCGCAGCGGGGGTCGTCTATCATGTGGGCCATCACAAACTTACCGCCTCCCTTTTCGGCGGTGACGGGGCGCAGCACGTCTTCCACCTCGCCGATGGAATTGGCGAGAACGGTGTTATCGGCCAAGCGCTGGCGAGCGGCGGTATAGAGGTCAGTTTGCATCTGCTCGAGCACCGCCGGCACCTTGGCGGCAATCTCAGATTGCGGGAGGATCTCCTTGGCTCCGGTGTCGCGCCGTTTTAATACGATGTTGCCGGAGGCGAGGTCCCGGGGGCCTAGTTCGAGAACCAGCGGCACGCCGCGGCGTTCCCAGTGATAGAACTTAGCGCCGGGCGATTGGCCTTCCCGGCTGTCTACTTTGGCTCCGATAGCGGCGGCGATTTTATGGGCCGCTTCGAGCACGCCGGCGCGCTCTTCGTCCTTGCGGTAGATGGGCACAAGCACCGCTTTATGGGGCGCTAACTTGGGAGGCAAAACCAGGCCTTTGTCATCGGAATGGCTCATGATGAGGCCGCCGATCAGGCGCGTGCTGACGCCCCAACTGGTTTGCCAGACGTAATCGAGCGTGCCTTCCTTGCTTTGGAATCTCACGTCGAAGGCTTTACCGAAGTTCTGGCCGAGATCGTGGCTGGTGCCGGCCTGGAGCGCCAGGCCGTTCTGCATCATCGACTCGATTCCATAAGTGCACACGGCGCCGGCGAATTTTTCGGAGCGGGTCTTGAGACCTTTGATGACGGGCATGGCCATCACGTTTTCGGCGACGTCGGCGTAGACGTCGAGCATGCGCAGCACTTCTTCGAGCGCCTCTTCATGCGAGGCGTGCGCGGTATGGCCTTCCTGCCACAGGAATTCGGTGGTGCGCAGGAACAGGCGCGTGCGCAATTCCCAGCGGATGACGTTGGCCCACTGGTTCACCAGCATGGGGAGGTCGCGCCAGCTTTGAATCCACTTGGCGAAAAAGTGTCCGATGATGGTTTCCGAAGTGGGGCGGATCACGTAGGGCTCTTCGAGCGTCTTGCCGCCGGCGACGGTGACCACGGCCAATTCCGGCGAGAAGCCTTCGACGTGCTCGGCTTCCTTTTGCAGGAAACTCTGCGGAATCAGCAAGGGAAAATACATGTTCTGGTGCCCGGTCTGCTTGAAGCGGGTATCCAGCTCGCGTTGCAAGACCTCCCAGACGGCCCAGCCGTTGGCTTTGATGACCATGCAGCCCTTGACGATTTCGGCGGGCTCCGCCATGTCGCCTGCCAGGACGACATCTTGATACCAGGCGGCAAAATCCTGGGCGCGGGCGGTGATGGGAGACTCAGCCATATGGGGGAAACTCTTAGGTTACGACAGATCTATGGTCTTGGCGCTGCCCGGCCGATATTAGGTTAAAGTGAACCTGTGGAATCCCTTCGCGCCAACGAAGCTTCGGCAACGCCAGATTCGCCCTCCTTGCGGCCTGTGCCCGCTCCCGTGTCTATCTCAACCGCGTTTCCCACTCACGATGCTCGCCTGCTGATTCCGGAATCCGACGTAGCCGATCCGGAAGTTTCGATTGTGATCCCCGCGCTGAATGAAGAATTGACGATCGCGGAGTTTGTAGCCTGGTGCCGGGAAGGGCTGGCGAAGGCGCAGGTTCGCGGGGAAATTCTGATTGTGGACAGTTCGAAGGATTCCACCGCGCAAAAGGCGCTGGCGGGTGGGGCGCGCGTGTTGGTTACGCCCAAGCGGGGACTGGGGCGAGCTTATATCGATGCAATTCCGTTTATTCGCGGCAAATATGTACTTCTGGGCGACGCCGATCTAACCTACGATTTCCGTGAGACGGCGCCTTTCGTGGAGAAATTCCGGCAGGGCTATGATTTTATAATGGGGTCGCGTTTCAAGGGCCACATCGAAGACGGCGCGATGCCGGGGCTGCATCGCTACTTCGGCACGCCGCTCACCAATTGGATTCTGAACCTGCTTTATTCCGCCGATTTTTCCGACATTCACTGCGGCATGCGCGGCATTACCCGCGAGGCGCTGGTGGCCATGGACATTCAGTCGCAATCCTGGGAATACGCCTCGGAGATGGTGCTGAAGTCCGTGCAGATGGACTTAGGCCGCGCGGAAGTTCCCGTGCGTTTCTTGAAGGATCGCGAGGGGCGCTTGAGCCATCATAAGCGCGCCGGGTGGCTGTCTCCCTGGCAAGCGGGCTGGATCAATCTGCGCAGCATGCTGATTCACGGCGCGGAGTTCTTCGCGTTTCGCCCGGGAATCTGGCTATTGGGCGTGGGACTCCTGATTACGCTGGCGTTGAGCCAGGGCCCGCTGCGCGTGGGCGGACACACCTTTTCGCTGTACTGGATGCTGTTGGGAATGACTTTAAGCATCGCCGGGTTGCAGAGCTTCTATCTGGGATGTCTGTCGCAGCTGTTTCACGACTACACGGGCAGGGCACGCGCGCGCTGGCTGCGCGTGTTCAGCTATAACCGCTCCGTACTCGCTAGTGCCGGCCTGGCTGCTCTAGGCCTGGGATGTCTGGCGCCGTTGACGCGGGAGTATTTAAGCTACGGCTTCACACTTTCGGGAATGCCAAGCCGCCCGGAACATCTGGCGATTCTGGGGCTGCTGTTGTTGATTACAGGATTCGCAAATTTTGTTTTTACTCTGGTGCTGCATGGGGCGGTGTTCGCGATGAAGCCATTCAGGGGACGCTCCGCGAGGTAGCTTCTTCACGTGACGATTCCGCATACAGAGCTGGCCGGGTTCAGCGCCACGGCACATACGCCGCAACTTTGGCGGCGCCTGGCCGGCGGCTATCTATGGCTGGCGAGCCGCGAAATGCTGGCCTGCGCTTTCATTCTGATCCTGACGCTCGGTGTGCGCGCGGCATTACTGCCGTGGCTGTCTGTCCCACAACCGGCGATTCACGACGAATTCAGCTACCTGCTGGCCGCCGACACCTATGCGCATGGACGTCTGGCCAATCGCGCGCATCCGTTATGGCAGCACTTTGAGTCTTTTCAAATATTGCAGCAGCCTACTTATGCGTCGAAATATCAGCCGCTGCAAGGGCTGGTGCTCGCGTTCGGGCAGAAATTTTTGGGCTTGCCCTGGCTGGGCGTATATCTGAGCATGGGTTTGCTGTGCGCGGCGCTGTGCTGGATGCTGCAAGGCTGGATTGCGCCGGAGTGGGCGCTGCTGGGGGCGCTGCTGTGCGTGCTGCGCGTGGGGGTCCTCAGTTATTGGATGAATTCGTATCTAGGCGGAGCGGTGCCGGGAATCGGCGGGGCACTCGTGCTGGGCGCCATCGTGCGCGTGTGGCGCGGAAAACAATTCGGGCATTCGATCGGCTGGGCGCTGGGCCTGGCGATCCTGGCGCTATCGCGCCCCTACGACGCCGCGGTGGTGGGGGCTGCGAGCGCGGCCATGCTGTTCTGGTTCTTGCGAAAAAACCGTACGCCGCCGGGGACGATTGCCGTGCGTGTGGCTTTGCCGGCGCTGCTGGTCTTGCTGCTGTGTATGGCCGCCGTCGGATATAACAACTATCGCGTCACCGGCTACGCCTCCACTCTCCCGTACCAAGTTCACGACGGGCAGTATGCGGTGGCCCCGATGTTCGCGATGATCCCTCTGCGCGCTGAACCTGCTTACCGCCATCCGGTGATGCGTAAATTCTGGGCGGATTGGAATGCCGGACAATGGACGTTCGCGCGCGAGAATCCGCTTGAGAACATGCTGCTGAAGCTGCACAATTTTGGCGATTTCTTTTTTGCATTTTGGATGGTCTCGGTTCCGGTTTTGCTGTGCCCCTACGCTCTGGTCACCGCGGAGGAACGCGCAACGGTTTTCTTGATGCTGGTATTCGTATTGATGATCGCGCCGTTAATCGCCATCGGCCCGCATTATGGAGCGGCTTTCGCCGGCGTGTTCTACTTGCGGTTTCTGCAGAGCCTCCAGCGCCTGTGGTCGTGGCGGCCCGCAGGCCGGGTGGCGGCAAGCCTACTGGCCGTGCTTCTCATCGGCGACGGCCTAGGGTTGACCTCAAGCCGCGATTTGACCAGCCGGGGTTTCGCGGCGCGGGAGTCAGCCGCGGCATTCCCGCGGCATGGCATGCAGCAGACGTTAGAGGCCATGCCGGGCTCGCAACTCGTCCTGGTTCGTTATGGGCCGGAACATGATCCTCAAATGGAGTGGGTCTACAATCGCGCCGATATCGATGCCTCGAAAGTGGTGTGGGCCCGGGAGATGGGCCCGCAGCAGGACCGGGCGTTGCTCGACTATTTTCACGATCGTCAGGCTTGGCTGCTGGAGCCGGATCACTCGCCAGCGAAGCTCCGTCCTTATCCTCACGGGGGGCAACCATGATAGAGGCGTTGCGCGACAAGTCTTTCGGCGAAGGATACGATCCCACGTTCATCGACCGCCTGGGCGTGTGGCTTTCGGCGCGTCAGATCCACCGTTATGTGCCGGACTTCGAAGGGAAACGTATCGGCGATTTCGGCTGCGGCTATCAGGCCGCGTTCGCGCGCACGGTGCTGGATCGGGTGTCGTCGGCGACCTTGGCCGATGTTTCGCTGGCTCCGGACCTGCTGGCGCACGCGAAGGTTAGGGCGCTCAGCGGACCGCTTCCGGACATCCTGAGCGATTTGCCTTCAGCCGGGTTGGATGTGATTTTGTGCATCTCCGTCCTGGAACATCTGTGGGAGCCGGAGAAGGCCATCCGCGAATTCGACAGGTTGCTGGCGCCGGGCGGAGTCTGTCTTTTGAACGTGCCGTCGTGGCGCGGCAAGCGGTTTCTTGAATATTCGGCATTTAAGTTGGGGCTGAGTCCTGCCGATGAAATGAACGATCATAAGAATTATTACGATGTCAGGGATTTTTGGCCGCTGCTGGTGCGCGGCGGTTTCCGCCCTTCAGACATCCGCTGCTTCGCGCACAAGTTCGGTATGAATACGTTCGCCGTGTGTAAACATCCTCAATGACCATCCAAACCAGAGCGGCGCAGGACGATTGGGATCAACACTGGCGTCATTA
>JALYIB010000226.1 GCA_030775965.1 Acidobacteriota bacterium
CCCCCCCCCCCCCCCCCCCCCCCCCCCCCCCCCCCCCCCCCCCCCCCCCCCCCCCCCCCCCCCCCCCCCCCAACTGTAATCGTGTAGGAATTCGCGACCGTCACCGGCGTGGGAGAGGAGTTGTCTTGAATGGAGATCGCGAAATTATAGATTCCCGGCGTGGTTGGAGTGCCGAAAATTCCATACGGCGAAAGCGCCAGCCCGGGCGGCAGGATACCGGCGCTAATCCATCCAGTGGAGCCGATCGAGCAGCTTGCAGCGTACGCTTGGCCCACCTGTCCTGCGGGAGGAGAGCAACTAAAAGACACTCGGTTGGAGACGTGCATATCCAATTCCCAGAGACGCGGTTGCGGAATCGCGGAACTATCCGTGACTTTTAGATAGAAGTCGAAGTATCCTCCGATGGAGGTTTCCGTGGGCGTCCCGCTGATGCTGATGGCGCTGCCGGTAGTGCTGCTGAGCGCCATTCCTGGTGGAAGCACGCCGGTATGGATCGACCAGTTGTAGGGCGGCGTTCCAGCGGATGCTGAGCACGCTATTGGCGCCATGGGAGACCCGATTGTAAAGGGCGAATTGGGAAGCGCGCAGGTGAGACTAAACAGGGCGGCGGAGGAGCCGGCAGATGCGGCGTTGCCCGTGAAGAGCTGCGTGGCCGTCAATGCGGCGGGGCTTGTACTGTCGGTGAGCTGCAGCGTGTAACTGTAATTTCCGGTCACCAGCGGAGTGCCTGAAATGCTGGCGCTGGCGGAGCCGAGAGGCGTTAGCGCGAGACCTGGCGGGAGGGTACCGGCGGCGACTGACCATTTATACGGCGGTGTTCCCGCACTGGCGAGGCAGGCGACTGCGTAGGGAATTCCCACTTGCGCCGGTCCTGAAGTTGCGGAGCAGGTGATCTGGGGCTGCGCGGCCCCTACCGTGCCGACCAGCGTAAAGGTTGCCACCTTTGCAGGCGCGCTACTGTCGGTGACCTTCACGGTGAAATTATAGGGACCCGGAGCCGCCGGGGAGCCGACGCCGATGCTCGTTCCGGTAACGTTTCCGGGAAACCCGCCCGGAACCATGCCTTGGCTAATAGACCAAGAGTAGGGCGCGGTTCCGCCCCCGACGGAACATTGCGCGATTGGCCCGCCGACTTTGACGGGTCCTTGCGCCCAGCACCCGAGGACAAAGGAGCCATCGCCGGCGTCTTGATCCCATGAGTGGACTGCCTGCGGCGATCCGGCAACACCGTTACCAAAGGAAAAAGTCCCCGTACGCGCCGCACCGGCGTTGGGCGGAATTGCGTAATCGTACAGCCCGCCGCCTTCGAGTGTCGCGGGGATCAAGTTGGCGGCTTGAAAAGCGAAACATCCGTCGGGACTGCTGGTTACCGTGAAGGCGCCGGAACCGCCATTGGCTCCAAAGTGAGCCGCCGGAGGATTGACGGCGTAAGTGCAGGCGTTTGAGTTCACTACGATCGGGAAGGTGAACACGATATTGCCGCTCTCGCGCAAAGTCAGATTGCCGCGCCGCGGCAGCGGATCGGGATTCGCCGCAACGGTTACGCGGGAACTGACAGCAGGGCCGAATCCCTGCGTGCTCCCTGAGGCAGGCGAAAAGGTCACCCCTGGGATATCTGCCGTGAGAGTCCAGGGGCAGCCTTCGCTCACGAGATGAAAGCTCAAGAAGACGAGTCCTCCAGGCGGATTGAGGTCGTAAGTCTGCGAATTGGTTCTGAAGGTGCCACCCGGCACACAGGCGGTGTTCGCGGTGGTGCCGCTGAAAATCTGCGACGCCGTATGGTTCTGGCTATCGGTGACCTGAACTGTATAACCGAAAGGACCGGAGGTTGTGGGTTTACCGGAAATGGTAAGGGAAGCACCTGCGGCCGGAAACGCCGTAGAAGGCGGATTAAGCCCGGGCGGCAACTGTCCGTTCACAATCGACCATTGATAGGGAGCGGTGCCGCCGCCCGCGAAGCAAGTGGATGAATAGGTGTAAATGACACTCTTTGCAACTGGGCCGTTGGCCTCGGTGCACGCCACCGAGAGCGGTTGCGGCGGCACCGGCGGAAGCACATTCAAGGGAATGGTGGAGTTGTAGCGGATGCTCCCGTAATTTGAGGAAGCTTGCGCACCTTCGTCGTATTGCGTAAAGTCCGCCGCGAAAGAGATCAAGGTTCCATCGCTGATGGTGATTTCCAGGATGGTAAAAAAACCGGTCAATTCATTGTCGCCAGCGGAGTTGCCGCCGAGTTCCAGACCGGGGACGGTTGGGTCTTCAAACCCGTAGCGAGTGGCGTTCAAATAGGTACCTGGGGCAAGAGTTTGCCCCTGCGGTACGGCAAACGACATGGACCAATAGTCATTTATTGGAAAATTATTCACTTCAATCAATACGTAATCGGGAGAAGTATCAGCCAAGAAGTGCATCCCGACAACGGTGGAAAAGGTATAGCCGCCTGCCGGAGTTAGTGTCGCCGTTTTGCCTCGAGTTACGAAGCTCAGCGGCGAACCCGAATAATAAAAAGTCGTTAAAGGATCCGCCGCGAATAATGGTGTAGCACAGAGGGCAGAAATTAAAATAATGGCGCCGCGCATTTTGGCTTTTAGGGTATCACAGGCCAGTTGCGCTTGAGATTTTAGCGGCACACCCAGCCGTCGATTCCGGCGCGAGTCACATTGCACGGCGCGACGGTTTGCGGGGCTTCCAGTGAGTAGTAGACCTTGAAGGTGTCGCCGGACTTCTTGTTGAAGTCGTAAACGAAGATGGGATCGCGCGGGGCGGCGTCGCCGGGGGCCATGCGGTAGTTCATTGACACGGCGGCGGGGGGATTCGACGGGCTGGCGGTTACGTTGGGCAGCGGTTCGAAGGTGGAGTTGCGAACAACTGCTACCTTGGACGGTTTGTCGTTGGTGGAGTTGGCGCGGTAGGCGGTGGCTACGACGACGCCGATGTAATCGCGGAAGTAACCGTTCTCGATGGTCATGGAGCCGTCGCCGCGGCCGGGCTCGGGCTTCTGGTTGGCGTTGAAGAAGGGGCTGCTGACGCCGGTGCGCATGCCTTGCACGTCGGCGTTGCGGATGGCGATGCTCTTGGAAAGATAGTTGCCGACCCAGACTCCGGAGGGGCTTTCGAATTCGTCTTGGAGGACGGATTTGTCGCCGCGCACGGTGATGGAGTCGACGATCAACTTGTCGGTGGGAGTCGCGGTGAGGCCGTGGCGCGAGGGATTCCAGGCGCGAAAGTTGGTGACGGTTCCGTTCCACCCCAGCGCAACCCCAGTTTGAATCGCGCCGTAGGCTTCGTTGCCGGTGAACTCCAGCACGGAGGCATCGGTGGTGTCGATCCGTTTGGTTTCCCGATCGTCGCTCATGTCGGCGCCTTTGAAGGATGGGATGCGGACGTCGCCGAGCGCTCCCGCGGCCAGGCCGAAGCCGAAGGTGTCGGCATTGGCGGCCACATTATCGCGGATGTAATTGTTGGGGCCGCGGAACCAAAAGCCCGCGCCTTCGCCGCCGGGGTCGGCGCCTGCTCCGCTGTAGCCGCTGCGGGGCGCGAAATCGCCGGAGCCGCCGGAGCGCAGCGCGAAGTTGCGATGGAACAGGTTGAAGCTTTCGGTGCCGTCTTCGGTGACGATGCCGGCGCCGCGGGTGTTATAGACCACGTTGTCTTCGATCAGGCCGAAGTGGCTGTTGTGCACGGTGACGCCCCACTTGGGGGCGCTGTCGACGGAGTTGCCGACCAGCGTGAATTGGTAGCCGTTGGCGGGCGTTTGCTGGGGCCCGAAGTCGTGATGGAAGTGGATGGCGTAGCGTCCGATTTGATTGCTGCCGAGTTTGGTGAGCTGGCCGTCGTCATCGAATTCGGTGTTATCGAGCACGCCTAACTGGGTGCGGCCCATTTCGCGCACTTCGACGTAGCGCAGGTCGATCGCGGCGCGCGCCATGAAGATCATGTGGCCGCGGGTGCCGGCGGGGTTTTCCGAGCGCACGACAATGTTGCGGGTGAGGTTGCCGATGTGCGGCAGGAATTCCAGTTTGTCGTCACCGCGGCGCGCGCCTTTGTGATCGAACTTGAGCGGCGTGGCCAGCGTGATTTGGTTGCCGTTGACGGCGGCGATGGGGAGCTTCTCATCTTGCGGCTGGTAGTTTTCGCCGCGCTGGTTGTCGCGCAGCTGACGGGTGTCGGGGATCACGATGCGGTCTCCGGGTTTCCAGGATTCGACGGGCTGTTCGACGGTGAGCGTGGTTTGTCCGGCCAGGGGCTCGGCGGCGACCCGCACGAAGGTGGGCGTCTTCACGGCGCCGTGCATGGTGATTTTGCCCAGGCTTTCGATGCCGGCGCCTAACTCGGCGGGATCCAGCGCGCGGTCGATTTTTTGATCCGCGATGACGATCTCGGCGGTGGCCGCGATGGGTTTCGCGGCGCTGCCGATTTCGAGATAGCCTTGCTCTTCCACCATCAGGTTGTTGGTTTTCAGGCGCGTGCTGGAGGCGGTTGCGAAACTTAGGTGGCCGCGGAGATCCAGGCACTTGACTTCGCTCGAGGCATCGTAGACCACGTTATTTCCGGCGGCGATGGCGACGCGGTCGTTGGCGCCGGGGACTTTCTTGGGCGACCAAGTGGCGGCATCGGACCAGGCACCGCTGGCGACGCTGGTGACAGTGGGATTGGCGCAGAAATCCGGCACGCCGCCGGGCACGCCGTGGACCATGCGCGCGTGGTTGTGTTCCTGGGCCGCCAGTGTCACGGCGAAAATCAGTAGGATGGCGTGTTTCACGCGCTGCACCTCCTTTGCCGGGCATGCTTATTTTACACCGCGTGCCCCTTCAGAGAGACGATTCGCTTGGCGCGGGTCCAGGAGAGGCTCTGGCAGTGGCCGCCGGGCGGTCTCCGCCTTCGAGGACTTCCGATTCCTGATCGAGATGGTTCGGCCTCAGGCGGATTTGGGGTGGAGCGCCGGGGTTGCAGGGCGGGTGGAGAGGATGTATTGCTCGAAGTCTTCGAGGCCCTGGGGAGAGCCGATCTCGTAGAAACGCTCGCTGGCTTCAAAGCCGGCAAGGCGGCCTTCCAGGCTCAGGCGGTTGAGCAGGGGAGCTAGGTCGCTGCGCACGGCGGGTGGAATCTGCTCGACCAAATCGCGGCTCAGAATCGAAATTCCGTAGTCGATAAACTGCATCGCGGACGGCAGCGGATCGGCGGCCTGCTTATCGTAGAGGAGCACCTGGCCGTCGCGGTAAATCACATTGCTGCGATCCCAGAGGCCTGCATTGCGCAGCACCGTCAGCAGCGCGGGATGGCCGCTTTCCTCGAAGCGCTGCCATATCGCGGGGAGCGAAACGCGCAGATAGGAATCTCCGTAGAGAACCGCAAAGGTTGGATCAAGGACGCCTTCGTCAAAGGCCAGCCGCAGCGCGCCGGCTGTTCCCCGCAAGCGCTCCCCTTCGTCGACAAAGACGGCGCGGATTCCCCAGCGGCTGCCGTCGCCCACGTAATCGCGAATTGCGCCCCCGCGGTAGCCGATGCTGTAGACAACGTCGGTGACACCTTCTAAGGCGAGCCAATCCAATTGATAGTGGACGAATGGCTTGCCGGCGGCCGTCAGCATGGACTTAGGAATGGTTTCGGTGGAGGGGCGCATGCGCGTGCCCAAGCCGCCCGCCAGCACCACACATTGTCGGCGCAACGACAACTAATCCCTCACCAGCACGGTGGAGCCATCGTGATCGAAGCGGAAGCGGAGCTCCTCGAGACCCTCCTGGCTCATGGCGCGGCGCAGGCGCATGGGGTCCTGCGCGTAAAACAGCAAATACCCGCCGCCGCCGGCGCCTACCAGCTTGCCGCCCAGCGCGCCGTTTTTCATGCCCACGGAATGCCAGTGATTGATTTGCTGGTTACTCATGCCTTGCGAGCGCGCGCGTTTGTGCTCCCAATGCTCGCGCATCAAGTCAGCGTAGCAGTGAGTCTTGCCGGACTCGAGGGCTTCTTTAGAAGAAATGCCGAGCTGCTTCACAAAATGCAGATTGTCGATCATGCTGGAATCGCCTTCCAGCGAACGTTTTTTTTGATCGTCCAGGACCACCACCGCGTTTCGCGAATAGCCGGTGAAAAACATTAACATGTTGTGCTCGAGATCGAGCAAGGTATCGTTGGAAATCGCCAGCGGTTTTGCGGTGACCGATCCATCGGGATGGAAATCGAAGGCGGTGAGTCCACCAAAGGCCGCGATGTACTGATCCTGCTTGCCCACGGCTTGCCGCAGGACATTGATTTCGATGTCGCAGGCTTCTTCGGCGAGATCCGCCGCCGAGACGTGTTTACGCTTGTGAGACAGAAGCGCTTTGAGCAAACCCACCGTGAAAGTGCCGGAGGAACCGAGGCCGGTACCGGCCGGAACATCCGCGATGCTGGCGATTTCGATATGGCCTTCGCCATTATGGCGGCGCAGCACTTCGCGCAAAATCGGGTGGCGGATTTCATCCACTGTCGGCACGTTTTCAAGGCTGGAATACTTGAGCGTATAGCCGGGTGCGAACATGCGGTTGATGCTGACAAAAATGTACTTCGATATCGCTGCGGACACCACGAAGCCGCCAAACTGCTCGTAATAGGACGGCAGATCGGTTCCACCGCCGCCGATCGAGATGCGGAGCGGTGTCCGAGTGATGATCATAAAGGGTTCCTTTCAAAAGGCTTCCAGGAATTTAATCGCCATAACGGGAAGTTTTCTTTAGAACCAAATTCGGGGTTGCGGGGCGGCCGCGGGTGTGGGACTAGAACGCCCATGACTTACATTGTAATCGCCCTTCGCGCTCCTGGAGACCCGCGCTCCTTGTGCCGATGAACCCTAGGGGAGGGCGCTCGCGGGGTTATGGAAAGTGTCGCGATCAATTTCGCGGAGATTTTCGGGATCATGTTGATCTTGAAATATCTGGCGGGGCCGCTGCAGGAGTTGAAGTTCGCGTGGCGGCATCTGGCGCAGCGGCGTGTGCTTTGTCTGCTGCTTGCGGGGGTGATTCCGGTATTACTCCATCTGGCATTCTATCCGCGGCCGGAGCCTTCGCAAGCCGATGAATTCGCGAACTTATTGCAGGCGGACACTTTTGCGCACGGGCGCTGGGCGAATCCGGCGCGGCCGCTGTGGGAGCACTTCGAACAATTTCATGTGATCTCGCAGCCGATCTTCGCATCCAAGTATCCGCCGTTGCCCGCCGCTTTTCTCGCGGTGGGGCAAAAACTGGGCAGCCCTTACTACGGATTGCTGCTGAGCGCCGCGGTCACCTTTTCGGCTACTTTGTGGATGCTCTACGGCTGGCTGCCGCCTAGTTATGCGCTGCTCGGATGGGTGATCGCGCTGGTCTCATGGGGGCCGTCCACGTATTGGATGAACAGTTATTGGGGTGGCCTGATTCCGGCGCTGGGAGGAATTCTGGTGACGGGCGCTTGGCCGCGCTTGCGAAAGGCGGTCACGCTCAGGGACTCGGCTGTGCTGGGCTTAGGAATCGCGGTGACAGCTAGCAGCCGGATGTACGAGGGGTTCGTGTTGTGTCTGATTGCATGCATTGCTTTGCTCTGCAGCCGCCCGCGGCAATGGCGCTGGATCCTGGGGGCCGCGCCGGTGGCGGCGGTGGGGCTCGCCGCGCTCCTGTATTACAACTTCAAAGTCACGGGCAGCCCCTGGCTGCTCCCGTACGTACTTCATGAACAGCAATATGCGGCAATCGCGAATTTTGTTTTTCTACGCACCAAAGCGGTTCTGCCGGTTTACCGCCATCCCGAATTTCAACGGCTGTTCGCCGATTGGGTGGTGCGGGACGCCGCGGTATACCGGGCTCATCCCTTGAGTAAATTTGATTTGGTGTGGGGCTTCTTTTTCCATAGCTGGACTCTGGTTCTGGCTGTGGTGTGCGC
>JALYIB010000227.1 GCA_030775965.1 Acidobacteriota bacterium
CCACTATCCTTGCCACCGGGCCATCTAGCGTTTTTCAAGACATCACCTACCGAGGGAGCAATCAACTCTGCGCTCGGATCGAGCGCGAAGGTCCTAGTTAGTTAGCTGTCTCAAAACTGTAACAATACTCTATGTGTCCTAGCTTCTTGGGATACCGATTGAGCGAAAAGCAGGTTCCCCAAGTTGTTAGAAGGACTCACAATTGGAATGAAGGAATGTGTCTATTGGAGCCGAGGAGGGTGCTTAGGAGGCGGCCGCTCTATCCATCTGAGCTACGTCCCCGCACACGATCCGATTGTAGCAAGGCTCTAGTGCCGTGCGGCTTGCGGCCAACGCGACAAACCCTTGCGTGCGATGTCTTTGCGGTAGTGCATTCCCGCGAAGTGGATCTTTTCGACGGCGGCATAGGTGTTGCGCACGGCGCTGGCAAGATCTGGACCAGAAGCGGTGACGCCAAGGACGCGGCCGCCGGAAGTCTCGAGACCTTGCGGGCCTAGCTTCGTACCGGCGTGGAACACGTCAGCTTCGGCGGCCTCTATTCCGGTGATCGGGTCGCCGGTTCGAACTTGACCGGGATAGCCGTGTGCGGCGAGGACTACACAAACTGAGGGCTCCGGCTTCCAGCGCAGGGTCGTACCTTGCAGATGGCCGGTGGCCGCCCGCAGGAGAGCTTCGCCGAAGCCCCCCTCCAGGCGATGCATCAAGGATTGCGTTTCGGGATCGCCAAGACGGACGTTGAACTCGATGACCTTGGGACCTTCGGCGGTCATCATGAGACCGGCGTAGAGGAAGCCGGTGAATTTCGTGGCGCGGACGGCGGGTTCGATGATGGTGTCGAGGATTCGCTGGGTATCGGCGGTGGACAAGATGCGGCCGTCGCAATACGCCCCCATGCCGCCGGTATTGGGGCCGGTGTCACCGTCGTAGACGGTTTTGTGATCCTGGGTGGCTTCGAGCGGGACTACGCTGCGGCCGTCGCTGACGACGATAAAGCTGACTTCTTCGCCGCGAAGGAACTCTTCGATCACTAGTCGCGGTCCGAGCGAATGAACGGCGGCTTCGGCTTCCGCGCGGCTGTAGGCGATGATCACGCCCTTGCCGGCGGCCAGTCCATCAGCTTTCACCGCGACTGGATAGTCGAATTGCGCGAGGGCATGTGTCGCCGCTTCCATGGAATCCGTGCGCACAAAGCGAGCGGTTGGAATGCCGACGCGCTGCATGAATTCCTTGGCGTAGATTTTGCTGCCTTCGAGCTGCGCGTTCTCTTGCGTGGGGCCAAAGATGGTTAGTCCGCGGGAGCGGAATTGATCCACGATGCCAGCAACCAGCGGCACTTCAGGACCAACTACGGTGAGATCGGGCTTAACCGATTCCGCGATGCTCAGGTAGTCGGTCGACGGGAATATGGTGGCCACCTGCGCGATGCCTGGGTTGCCTGGGGCGGCGAACACTTCGTGGCCTTCGCGGGAGAGGCGCCAGGCGATGGCGTGTTCGCGTCCGCCGCTGCCAATCACTAAAATTTTCACGGGTGAAAGTGTTAGTTTAGCGCGTTCCGTTAGAATGAAAAGGCAGTGGCCACTCATTATGATGTGATTGTTGTCGGCGCCGGACATGCCGGTTGCGAAGCGGCGCGGGCATGCGCCCGGCTTGGCATGAAAACGGCGATGATCACGATGAACCTGGACTTGATTGCGCAGATGTCGTGCAATCCGGCGATCGGTGGCATCGCCAAGGGTCACTTGGTTCGCGAGATTGATGCGCTCGGCGGCGTGATGGGTGAAGTCACCGACGCGACCGGCATCCAGTTCCGCCTGCTCAATACCAGCCGCGGACCGGCGGTTTGGTCGCCGCGCGCGCAGTGCGATAAAAAGCAATATCGCCTCAAGATGAGGGAATTGCTAGAAAAAGAGCCCAATCTCCGAATATTGCAGGCGGAGGTGGCTCAACTCCTGGTTTCTAACCATCGAGTCCACGGAGTTCTGTTGCGCGACGGACGTCAGATCAACAGCGGGGCTGTTGTGGTCACAACCGGGACCTTTCTAAATGGGCTGGCTCACGTGGGCGAACAAACCTATAGCTGCGGCCGCAGCGGCGAGGCCTCTTCGAATCTCTTGGGCGATCAGCTTCGCACACTGGGGCTCGAATGGAAGCGGCTAAAGACGGGAACTCCGCCCCGTTTGGATGGCCGCACCATCGAGTGGTCCCAATTTGAACCCCAGTATGGGGACGCAGTTCCGACTCCTTTCTCTTTCCTAACCAATAAGATAGAGAGAGAGCAAGTGCCTTGCTATATCACGTATACGACGCCCGACTCCCATCAGTTGATCCGCGACAACATCGCTCGTTCCCCGCTCTATAGCGGCCAGATCGAAGGGATCGGACCTCGCTACTGTCCGTCCATCGAAGACAAAATCGTCAAATTCCCAGATAAGAGCCGTCATCAGATTTTTCTCGAGCCCGAAGGGGCAGACACCAACGAGATTTACGTGAACGGGATGTCCACCAGCATGCCGATCGATGTTCAATCTCGCCTTCTGAAGTCCATTCCGGGGCTGGAAAACGCCGAGATGGTGCGGCCCGGCTACGCCATCGAATACGATGCGATTGATTCTCGTGAACTTACTCATTCTTTGCAGGTTAAGTCGTTTCCTGGACTATTTCTCGCGGGACAGATTAACGGTACTTCGGGGTATGAGGAAGCGGCTTGCCAAGGCTTGATCGCCGGCGTGAACGCCACCTGTTATGTGGGGGGCCGGGAGCCGCTGGTTGTAGGTCGCACCGAAGGTTACACTGGCATTTTGATCAGTGACTTGGTATTGCAAGGCGCCGACGAGCCTTATCGCATGTTTACTTCTCGCGCCGAGTTCCGGCTGCACTTGCGGATCGATAACGCCGACGAGCGTCTGACACCCGTCGGGCGCAAGATTGGCTTGGTCTCGGACGAGCGCTGGGGTGTTTATCAGCGAAAAGAAGCTCAAAAACAAATCTTGCGCGCCTTTTTCAAGGCAAGGCCGCAGCAAGCCGCTTGGCTGCGCCGACCGGAGTGTAAAATCCAGGAACTAGAACTGAATGGTGAATTCGGACGGGATGCCTTGACGACAGTCGAGACGGAGATTAAATACGCGGGTTACATTGCTCAGCAGGATCGCCAGGTTCGCCAATTGCGCGAGGCCGAGCGCCGGGGCATCCCTGACGCTTTCGTATATTCCGGCATACCCGGCCTATCCAGCGAAGTTCGGGAAAAACTGGAACGGGTTCGACCGCAGACATTGGGTCAGGCCGGCAAGATTCCAGGTGTTACCCCCGCTGCGGTGGCCGTTCTGGATGTTTACTTAAGCGTTGACCGCCAAAATGGAAGACTTTAAGTCGCTGTTGGAACTTGAGTTCTCCCCCTACGGCACTCTTACTCGCCCCCAACTGTTGCTTTTAGAGCAGCATTATCAGCTTCTGTTGCGCTGGAATCAGAAGATGAACTTGACTCGAATCACGGGCCTAAGTGATGCCGTTCGTTACCATTACTGCGAGTCGCTCTATCTTGCAAAGAGCCTGCCGAAGAATGCGCTGCGAATCGTCGATGTCGGCTCGGGAGCTGGCTTCCCGGGCATTCCAGTGGCGATTTTCCGCCCTGATTGTGTAGTTCATTTGGTGGAGTCGCATCAACGAAAAGCAGTGTTCCTAAGGGAGGCCACTCGCCATTTACCAAATACGCAAGTTTTCCCGGCTCGCTCTGAGGACTTGACCGGAACCTACGATTGGCTGATTTCGCGGGCCGTTCGGCCTTCCGATGTACTGAAGTCGCAGCTCGCGCCGAATGTTTTCGTTCTGGGGACCGAAGGAGAAAAACTTCCCTGGGGCGAATCCCGGGCATTGTTTCACGTGGAACGTTGATTAGGTTTCACGTGGAACATCACCATGATATGATCTGAACCGTGGGAAAGATCATCGCAATCAGTAACCAAAAAGGCGGCGTCGGTAAAACCACAACCGCGATTAATCTCGCTGCCTCATTAGCTGCCAATGACTTACCGGTCTTGCTGGTCGATTGTGACCCGCAGGGAAACACTACCACGGGCCTCGGCATTGAGAAACTGGTTGAGAACCTCACCCTTTACAACGCACTACTTCAAGGGACGTCCTTGGAAACAGTGATTGTCAAAACACAGTGCGAAGGGCTGGACTTAGTGCCGGCGGATAAAAATCTGGTCGCCGCAAATCTCGATCTGGTGGACGATCCACATCGTGAATTCCGGCTCATGAAAATTTTAGAATCGGTTCGGGACCGCTATCGGTATATATTAATCGACTGCCCGCCAGCCCTGGACTTATTGACTCTAAACGCCTTAGTGGCCTCCGACTCCGTATTGGTTCCCATCCAGTGCGAATTCTTCGCTTTGGAAGGTATCTCGCAGTTGATTGATACCGTGGAACGAATCCGAGAAACGTATTCGAGGCCGCTGAAGCTCGAAGGAATTCTGTTGACCATGTACGACGACCGCACCAACCTGGCACGCCAAGTCGCCGATGATCTCAAGGATTTCTTTGGGAGTGAAGTACTTACGACCGTAATCCCACGCAGCATTCGCCTCGCCGAAGCCCCCAGCTATGGAAAACCGATCCTCATGTACGATCCCCGCTCGAAGGGTGCGGAAAGCTACATTAGACTCGCCAAGGAGATCTTAGACAATGAACGACGCAGTCGAGAAGCAACGCAAAGCGCTGGGTAAAGGGCTATCGGCACTGCTGCCCGGCAGAGGATCGGCTCAGAGTGCCGCTGCTGCCGCAGTAGCAGTGTCCGCTCCCAACATTGCGACCTTGCCCACCACGCTGCCTATCGAAGCCATCCATCCCAATCCGATGCAGCCCCGTGTAGTATTCCAGCCTGATCGCCTGGAGGAGCTCGCGGCCTCCATTCGAGCTAACGGGATAATCCAACCGCTGATTGTTCGCCATCATCAAGGCCAATATCAATTGATTGCCGGCGAGCGGCGTTGGAGGGCCTCCAAACTCGCCGGCTTGAAAGATGTCCCAGTTGTGATCCAAGAGGTTGCGGATCCTCTGCTTCTCGAGCTGGCGCTCATTGAAAACATCCAGCGTGAGGACTTGAACGCAATTGAAACAGCGCACGCCTATGAACGTTTAGGCCGTGAGCTGGGGCTATCGCAAGAGGAAATCGGGCGCCGTACTGGTAAGGATCGGACCTCCATCACCAACGCTCTGCGGCTTTTGAAGCTTCCTACGGAGGTTCAATTGCTCGTGGCCGAGCACCGGCTTTCGATGGGTCACGCTCGCGCCGTACTGGGCCTACCTAACGCCCAACAGCAGATTGAAGTTGCCGAAAAGGCCGCCGCGCAGGGGCTCTCCGTACGCCAAGTCGAGGCCCTGGTTCAAGACCTAACGTCAGACCGCCCCAGAACAGGCCACAAGAAGGAGAGCGTGGTTGATCCGAATGTTAAAGCCGCTGTCGACGACTTGGAACGGGCTCTCGGCACCCGCGTCCGGATCGTTGAATTGAGTGAGCAGCGGGGGCGGATCGAGATCGAATATTACTCGCAAGTAGAACTCGATCGCCTATTTCAACAAATCATCGCAAGAAATTAAGATCTGGTGCCGGTGGTAGGACTCGAACCTACGACCTACGGATTATGAGACCGTCGCTCTAGCCACCTGAGCTACACCGGCGCACTCACCAGCGTAGGCAGCGCGCCGAGCTACTGTCAAGTATAAATATATAAAGATCTGTATATATGTTATAGGTTTTGCCACATAGCCTGGTCTACAATCTGAAGTAGTGTCCGTCCCGGCTGTCGAATTTACGAGCGTATCCAAGAGTTATTCCATCTACAACACGCCAGGGGACCGTCTGAAGGAGCTGGCCACCTTCCAGCGCCGCCAATTTCATGAAAACTACTGGGCGCTGCGCGACGTTACTTTCGACGTCGGCCGTGGCGAGACTTTCTGCATCGTCGGCGAGAATGGCTGCGGCAAAAGTACACTGCTACAGATCTGCGCGGGAATTTTGCAGCCCACTTCCGGCACGGTAACGGTGAACGGCCGGATCGCCGCGCTGCTCGAACTTGGCGCGGGTTTCAATCCCGAATTTTCGGGCCGGGATAATGTCTATCTGAACGCCGCGATTCTCGGATTCTCCGCGAAACAAATGGATCGCAAGTTCGCCGACATCGCTGAGTTTGCCGAGATCGGCGATTTCATGAACCAGCCGGTTAAGACCTATTCGAGCGGCATGGTGGTTCGGTTAGCGTTCGCGGTCGCGATCAATGTCGATCCCGAAATTCTGCTGGTGGACGAGGCTCTCGCCGTGGGCGATGTCTATTTTCGCCAACGCTGCCTGCGCAAAGTCCACGAACTGCGTTCGCGCGGAGTCACCATCCTGTTCGTTTCGCACGCCACCGGCGAAGTGAAAGCTCTTGGCGACCGCGCGATCTGGCTCGAGCGCGGCCAGATTATGGCGCAGGGCAGCACCGAGCGCGTCGTTTCCCAATATCTCGCCGCCATGGCGGAGAAGGACGCGAAATATCAGGCGCTGGATATCGTTCACCACCCGCACGAAGCCAGCGCCGCGCCGGCCGAAATCATCGATGAAATTCCGAACATCGACTATCGCTATGGCGATGGTCACGCCGAAATCCTGGGT
>JALYIB010000228.1 GCA_030775965.1 Acidobacteriota bacterium
CTGTGGAACGTGTGACGCAGATCTATCGCGATTCCGGGGTTGCGCTTCCGTCCACCCTTGCGTCAACAGTATCCACTTCGCCTGTAAACTGGCTGCGGTTGGACGTGATGGGCTGCGAACCAACGCCCGCCGGCCCATTCTGGAAGATTCGGTCCGTATTCACGCGCTGGTAGCTGACTTGCCAATTCAGGAGCGCATTCACCGTTTGTTGCAGCTTAAAAGCACTTGACGAGAAGCGCGAGGCCCGCCGGCTATCTGGATCGTCACGGCTCGGAATATAGGTCGCGTCACCAGCCTGTATGGGGCGGCCCGCCAAACTATTCTGAACTTCGGCGGGCGCGAGGGCAATGGCGGGGACGATCGTGCTGTTGGGGATGTTCGCAGCCGGGATGCCGGTGACCGTCGGGCTGCTGTTGATCTGTACGAAATCATCCGAGCCGAAGAAGCGTGCGCTGGCGAACAGGCCATCACGCAGACGATAGCGCGCGAATCCTTGCGCTCCCGTGCTACGCGCGCGGTCGTCACCATCCACTCCGCTCATCACGTTCAAATGCAGGAGGCCGCCGCTGTAGACCAGACGGTTGTTGAGCGCGGCGCCACCCAGACTGGCTCTACCCCGCAATAACCCTAGGTTTCCGCCTTCGAGCTGAATATCCCCATGTGTAGGAGCGCCTCCTTGCTCCGTGACCACGTTGACCACTCCGCCCACGGCGTTCGTGCCGTAGAGCGAAGATCCGGATCCCCGAAGCACCTCCACACGCTCTGGGTTGATGATGTTGAGCGTGGAGAGGAATGAACTGGCATCTCCCTGCGTGGTCGCCACATCGCGGAAACGCATTCCGTCGATCAGAATCGCGGTTGCACTCGGCCCCAAGCCACGCGATCGGACCGAGGCAGACTGTCCTGGCCCGCCGAGGTTCCGTATCACCAAGCCCGGCGTATTCCGGAGTGTCTCGCTGAGACTGTACTCGTTTCGATGATCGATTTCCGCCCGGTCAATTACGCTGACGGACTTGGCGACCTCATCCATCGATTGCGCCCCAGCTTCCGCGGTAACGAGGATAGACTGCTGGATACCTTCGATCTCGAGAGGAATCTCTAAAGTAGTGTTGGCGCCCCGCTGAAAGTCGACGGGAACCGTTGTGTGACGAAACCCCTCGGCAGTGGCTTCGATGAGATAACGCCCGCGTGGAATCCCGGAAAACTCGAATCGCCCATCCATGCTTTGAACCTGGTCGATCCGCGTGGCATTTGCGGAGTTGAAAAGCGACAGCCGGGCCGCCCCGACCGGCCGGCCTTGAGGGTCAACAACAGTGCCGCGAAGGGGAACGGTGGACTGCCCGAAGATGGCGTTTACGGAACGAAGCGCCGTCAGAAGAAAAAGAAAGCGGAAATACCTGGTGTTCATTCTGCCCCTCCCTAGAGAGCATTCGTGAAATACGGCCACACTGTGGCCGTTCCCAGGCAGGTCTTCGGACTTATGGGCTAAAACCTACTCGCTGCGGCTTTCCAACCGGACTCGGTCAGTGCCGTGATGCAGCTTTCGTTCCCAATTACCGCTGCGGGGCAGTCCCGGATTCTCACCAGGTTCCCTTTTCAACGCTGTCGCCAGCGTACCTCGGAGCACACAGCATAGCACAGGACATGCCCAACACGAGAAGCAAAGCTGGTACCACTGTGGGCGGTGACCATTGTGCAGCTGGGACTGCAAAGTAGCGCTGCAACGCCTCGGCAATTGGAATTGCTCGGTGCCACCGAGCTGTACCTGATGGAAACCCGCGGCGAACTTCAATCGTCACGTCGAACGCCTCTTATTGCCGATGTGAGGGGGAATGTCGACACCGCCCATCTTGTCTATGACTGTGGCACCGTGTTGAGCATAGATAAGTTCGGCCATCCGGCCGCAGATGGCATCGAAAACCCATACCTCGCTCAAGCCGGCCTGCTCCGCGATGGCCCGTGTACTAGAATCGCCCCCTGTTCTGGCCTCCGCGAGAGTTTTCAGATGGGCACTTAAGATGCCGAAGCGTTTATCAAGGCCTATCTCGTCACGCAGCAGCCGGCACGCCTCAATCCAGCCCGGAACGGTTAAGCGCCATTTTGCTCCTCCGACTATGTTTCCTTGGATGAATTTCTCTTCAAGTAATAAGCTCCAAACACCGTCCGGGATGCCCGAGTCGCTTTGCTCGCACCAGTCCAAGGAACGCGTAAACTCGCCGGTACTGTTATCAAGAAGAAAGCGTAGAGCGTTCTTCCTCTGCTCGAAGGCGTCTTCCGCTGACCAAGTCATCGCGATACTCTGGGCTCCACTTTCGTTGGGCTGCCAGGGACTAGCTGCCTGATCGATGCCCATGGAAAGGGCTAGTCTTCGTCCTCGACTTCAGACGGCCAGATAGCGCAGTCGATCGTCGCCTCTACGTCCTCATCGCCCCAATTAATTAGCAGCACGACGAAGTCCCCGTCTTTTGGAACAACTATGTCAAGCGTTCTTCCTCGTACTTCCTCGGCCAAGAAATAGTGTGCAGGTAAGGGGACATCATCTTCTTCCTCGCACTCCAACTCGGCCCATTTCTCGCAGTCGCGCTCTTCGCAGACCACTATGTCGATGAAACCATCGGCCGAGATCGCTCCAACGAGTTCCTGGCCGTCCAGCATGCTGAACGGATACGTCTTGTGCTCACCAGCACGGATGAGCGCAGTTTCTTGACATTCTTCAATGGGATCCTCCGACTCATCGTCAAAGTCTGCTCCTGCTTCCGTCAACTCGGCGACACGTTGATAAAGGCGCTCACGAGCGGTCCTGACTTCTAGAGTTGTGTAGTTCTTGTGCTGGCTGGTCCGGGAATCGTACAGACTGTGATGGCGAAGGCAAAGAAATACCAGGTTCCTCTCAGAGCCATTGGAAGCGTCGCGATCGAGGTGTGCTAGCTGCCCTTCTTTCTCCGTAAAGTCTTGAGTCAGATGAAAGCAAAGGCAGCACCGGCGAGCGCTTCTTGTTAATAGTCGGGCTTCTGTTGCAGGATCGATAGGTCTTCGATTTGACATTTTCCGTTCACATCATGGCTGGGACCCACACCTCGTTGATTCACGCTGCAAGTCAGACGATGCTCCTCCCTGCCGGTACTGCAACCAGAACGGGCAAGTGTTTCAGATATGTGATAAGAGTCAGTACGTCATATCCGTTCGAAAACGTCTCGAACAGAAAGCTATGTTCTTCACCGTTGTCGTCCGTTAGCACCAGTTCCTTTTCACCCAGAGGGCCTTTTTTCTTCCAAGCACAATAGCTCTTCAGCATCCGGAACGCGTCAGATTCGGTAACCAACGAGAAGCGCTCTAGGAACTTTCGCGAGCGAATGAAGTATCTAAACGGCTGATCGGCATCGATACTGTGGCGATCATGATGAGGATGCTTGCCGACTACTCCCAAAGCCGGAACATCGAGGGTCTCGACAAGCCTCCAGAAACTCGTCGTCAGGGTATTGCCAAACTCCTTCTTTGCGCCTTGCACCAAATCGAAGCAGGGCTTTGAACTCCTCACGTACTCATCGAACAGCCCCTGAAGAAAGAGAAGCCTGCCGGCGCCGTAGTTAGCCTCTGCCTCTACTTGTTCATGGCCCCCAGGGGTCAGGCTATACACGGTATCGCCCATCATGGCTCCAGCGTGCCACGGGACAACGCTGTGAATGATTTCGTGCGCTTCGTTCCAACGCCACTTTGGCTCAGGCTGCTCCCTATCGATCAGGATGCGTTTGCGATCCGGCACCCAGAGCGCTTTGAGGTCAAACTTCTTGACCACATCCAAGATCAACGTCGGACGCTCCAGCACTTGTTTGCCGGCGATCTTGGCTTTGCTAATCATTTCTCGCAGAAAGTTATCGTCGGTGGAAGAGTAGTAGTGCCGATCAAGCTTCAACAGCGCACGCACATCCGCCAACTCGATTGGAGTGGTGGGGTTGCCCAGGCCCCGAAGGATCTTCGAGACCTGGCCATCAATGTCACGGGCTGTCTTCGCTTCGAGAAAGCGGTTCTTTACCGTTGGCACAAAAAGTTAACGTATTCCTCCAGCGCGGAATGCTCTTCCGGAGAGAGCTTTTCGACTGATTCTGAACGTGCGGCGAACTTTAGAGCCGCATGCTGAAACTGCGCGTCCTTTACTTTGAGCAGGCCCGCAAGCGCCATCAATGGTTGCTCCGGAACCTTGAAGAACTCTGCAATCTTGTGCACCGTTCGCAGTGCCGGGGTGTACGCCTCATCCGTTTCCATCTTTAGAAGTTCTGCGAGGTCCACGTCCACCCTTTGCGCAAACTGGTCGAGCGAGAGCTCTCGCTCCCGCCGGGCGAGTTGCAGGAAGCGCGTGAAAGCGTGCTTGATCGGGACAACATTCGACGCTTGCTCTGTCGGCTCCAGAGCTTCAACCAGCCCTCCTACGGAGATAAGAGCACCGTCTTCCTGCGCAGCTTTCTTGAGTATCCAATTTTTGTCAGTATTCATTTTCATGCGGCACCTCCAGCCAAAAACTTCTCTGCTTGCTCCGGTGTAAATTCGCACCAAAGCAAGTTTTGCTTCGCGGGATCTGGTCCGAAGGCCTTCATCCCGCACACATCGAGGTAGAACCGCTCAGACCCGGACAGCGAATGAAGTCCCACTCGCCCCTTAAATCCCTCTTCCATGCTTTTTCGTATCGCAGCCTCAATTAGTCTCATTCCAATGCCAGCGTATTGCGTGGTCTTTCCAAGAGCCGTCATCAGCAACTTGATATTCCAAGGAGCACTTTCAACGTAGTCGACATAGGCAAGCGGCCTCCCCTTCTGCTCCGGAAGTCGCGCCGCATGCCCAGCCGTGTCCAGTTTCATTAATCCCTGCAATTTCTTGCCGGACGTGATCCCGAAGAAGGTGAACGCAAGGATGCGCAGGTCCGCCTCTTTGGAACTCCAGTCCCAGTGAAAGTGCCGCGGCCAGAGTTGTCCCGGTGAACCACTTTGGGCCAACTGCTTTGCAGCAGCAAGCACGACGGGCCTCCACTCTCTCTGAGTCTCCAGAAAATGCTCCACGGTGACTTCATCGAAGAGTTCCGCCTCCGCAAGCTCACCCGTTCCGCAGTCGGCAATCTGGACCGGGATTCTCACAGCACCATCAACTCGGCTTTCTCTTTCTTCTGGTCCTCAAAAAACAGCTTGCCGCCCTCGGCAAGCCTAACATCTACAAGCTGATACAGCTTGAGGGCTTGGCGGAGTATCGCCGTCTTGCTGAGGTCCTTCTGGGTCGAAAGCGCATCCAGCACCTGCATCTCCTGCTCAGTGAGGTTCAAGGTCATTGTTCGCTTCGAGTTCATATCGATCTACCTTACTCAATAAGTATACATGTAATAGCTAACTGTGCAAGTAAAAATGATTTGTATACATGTATTTAATAGCTAGTTATTGGCTAGTTGTGCTATGCTGCCACTAGAGCCACCAAAGGATGGCTCCAACCCATGGAAAACGAAGAAGTCTTTGAAATTGAAGAGGTTGACATTGAAGAACTCGCAAAGCGGGGCGAAAGAGTGCCTCGCGCTCGGCGTTACATCATCCGAGTCGACAAGCAGCGGGTGGTTTCTTCGCAGGGCAATGTGACCGGTGCCGAGATCCTCGCGCTGGTCAACAAAACCCCGGAGACCCACAAGCTGTACCAGCACAAGCGGGGCCACCAGCCCATCCTAATCGGACCAGCGGAGAAAGTGGACCTGACCAGGGATGGAGTCGAACGTTTTACGACAATGCCCAAAGACACCACGGAAG
>JALYIB010000229.1 GCA_030775965.1 Acidobacteriota bacterium
CAAAAATTGCCAAGAGTTCAAATTAGAAGGCCCGGTCGAACGCTGGAGCGAAGTTGCGAAGGAAATTCATGATGATGTATGCGCGCATGGATTTGACCCTGGGCTTAACAGCTTCGTACAATCTTACGGCTCCAAGTGGCTCGACGGTAGCCTGCTGTTAATCCCCACGACAGGTTTTCTGCCAGTGGCTGATCCGCGTGTCCAAGGCACCATCCGTGCCGTTGAATCGCGTTTACTTATCAACGGTCTTGTCATGCGTCATGATCCAGCCGAAACCGAGACCGGCCTTTCGCACGGCGAAGGCGCGTTCCTAGCGTGTAGTTTTTGGCTCGCTGATGCGCTGGTTTTGTCAGGTCGGGAGAACGAAGGGCGACACATCTTCGAGCGCCTCCTTCAATTGCGTAACGATGTTGGTTTGCTATCCGAGGAATACGATGTGCCGACAAAACGGCTTGTGGGTAATTTTCCTCAGGCCTTCTCGCATATCGCGCTAATCAATACAGCCCAGAACCTAGCCCGCTTGTCGAAGCCTGCGGAGCAACGTGCCGGGTGGAAGGAGCCCGGCACCTGACAACGTTTCTACTATAGATGTCGCCCGACGACCCCCGGGAGAACTTCAAATCGCTATCCTGATGGACCGGTGAAAGCTGCGGGAACGGCCGAGCGCACCCTTGATCGGATAACTTCTGCGAACAAAGCCGTGCAGCCGGAGTAGGCATCGCCAACGAGCAAAAGCGGATCTCGAGATAGCCATGGCTTACGGTAAGCGATGCCTGACCGAAATGTAATAGCGGGACGCAGTCGGCGCCCGGACAGCACGCGCCGCTTCGCTCACGCTCGCAAGCGCGCTTATTCCGGTGGGTCGCAGGGTTCGATCGGGCGCGGCGACTCTGCGTGCGCTGACTCTCGCTGACGCGAGGTAGAACATGCGCGACGGACTGACACTGGGTTCGTGTGATGGCAAGACGAAGACCTAGCGTGGCGGTAAATTTTCACGCGACAGGTGATCCGCGGTCTTCACGGATTTGCCGGCGCTAGCAGAAGCTTTCGTGTTTTTCTCTTCACGCAGTCCACCTAGACATGCCGTAAACTCCGCGCCAAAAAGGAAAATTTGCGCCGTGTAATATAGCCATAGAAGTAGGGCAACAAACGAGGAAGCAGCGCCGAATGCGGAGGCCTGGGTGGAATGCGCAAGGTACAACCCCACCGCCCATCTACCGACATCAAACAGAATTGCGGTAAGTGCGCCCCCAATAAGTACCACCGTCCAAGGCAAACGTCGCGCGGGCATGTATCGGTAGATGACCGCGAAGAGCACGGCAACCAGGACGAGTGAGACAACGAGATCCACGGCCCCTATAAGTCCCACCATTCCTGGATGCGAGGCGGTCAGCTGACCGCGAATTCCCGACAGGCCCGTGGTGATCGAAAGCGACGCAAGAAGCAAGAAGCCCAATGCCAAAATGAATCCAAGTGATAAAAAGCGTGTTCTGACCCAGCCCATCCATCCCGATCGCTCCAGCGCTGCGCTTTGCCAAATCTGATCGAGCGCTTGTTGCAAGGCGGCCAAGATTGTCGTCGCACCAATCAGTAAAGTGATGATACTGGTTATGTTCGCTACCAGCCCATGAGCTTGCTGCGAATTTTTCATGGCATCCTGAAGGATTTTCGCCGTCGAAGCACCGAACAAGCTATTTAGTTGCGAGCCGATCTGCCCATAAGCCGCCTCGCCGCCTACAATCCAGCCGGTGACGGTCAGAATAATAACCAGTAGAGGCGCCAAAGAAAACGCGGAGAAAAACGCTAGCGCTGCGCCCGTGGTAGAGGCGTTATCCGAACTCCAATGGCGCGCCGCGCACGCAGCAGTACCAACCCCTCGTTTCAAAGTAACTAACATGCTTGATTGTCAAAGATCATTGAAGGGCACTGTGCAGTCGGTTTTGCCGGCGATTCTCAATGTGACCGGCTGTTTTTACATTCTACTTCAACTGGGCGGGAATACCG
>JALYIB010000230.1 GCA_030775965.1 Acidobacteriota bacterium
GCGATATACTTCGGGCAGAATGACATTTGCCAGCTACCGGCGAACCAGCTTGCGGAATTCCGCAACCGGGAACTGGGCTTCGTTTGGCAGATTCACTCCCTGCTGGCCGAATTCACGGCGCTCGAGAACGTGATGATGCCCCTGCTGATACGCGGTCACAGCCAGCAGGAAGCAGAACCCGTATCGATGGCGCGTTTGGAAGAGGTCGGTTTACGCAACCGCGCCACCCACCGCGCAGGCGAACTTTCCGGCGGAGAACAACAGCGTGTGGTGTTAGCGCGCGCCTTGGCGGGCAACCCCAGCGTGCTGCTGGCGGATGAACCCACCGGCAGTCTTGATTTTAAAACCGGCGAAATGATCATGGACCTGCTCGATGAATTGCATCGATCCCGCCGCCTGACTTCCATCCACGTCACTCACAATCTGAACTTTGCGCATCGTGCGGACCGTGTTGTCACGCTCGAAAGAGGGCAGTTGGTCGCGGCCAGCCATCTGCTTGAATCCGTGGCCCTGGGGAATCCGTCTAATATTAACGAGGGCACTCAACATGTTTGAACGTTATACCGAGAAAGCTCGGCGCGTCATCTTTTTTGCGCGTTATGAGGCTAGCCAGTTCGGCAGCCCTTGTATCGAAACCGAGCACTTGCTATTGGGCTTGCTGCGCGAAGATAAGGCGCTCGCCAACCGTTTTTTGCGATCCAGCGCATCGGTGGAATCCATTCGCAAGCAGATCGAAGCGCACACCACGCTGCGCGAGAAGGTTTCGACTTCAGTCGATCTGCCCTTGAGCCATGAGTGCAAGCGCGTCCTCGCGTATGCCGCCGAGGAAGCCGAGCGCCTCAACCACAAGCACATCGGAACGGAGCATTTATTATTGGGATTGCTGCGCGAAGAGAAGTGCTTCGCCGCCGACATCCTGCATGAGCGTGGCCTGCGTCTGACGCAAGTGCGCGACGAGATCCAGCGGTCAAGCTCAGAAAAGGTTTCCTCGAATCGGCCTAAAGAGAGTTCGCTGCTGAGCGAGTTCAGCCGCGATCTGACGCAAGCCGCCATGGACGGGCTGCTCGATCCGCTGATCGGGCGCGACACGGAACTCGACCGCGTGATTCAGATCCTGTGCCGGCGGACGAAGAACAACCCGGTTTTGATCGGAGAGCCGGGAGTCGGTAAGACTGCCATCGTCGAAGGCCTGGCGCAAAAAGTAGCGGATGGCGATGTGCCATCGTTCCTCGCCGACAAACGCATTCTGGCTTTGGATCTTTCACTGATCGTCGCCGGCACCAAGTATCGCGGCCAGTTTGAAGAGCGCCTTAAGACCATCATGAAGGAGTTGATGGAGAATCAGAACGCCATCATCTTCATCGATGAGCTGCATACGCTAGTGGGCGCCGGCTCGGCCGAAGGCTCGCTCGACGCCGCCAACATCTTGAAGCCGGCTCTATCGCGCGGCGAGATTCAGTGCATCGGGGCTACCACGCCTTCCGAATATCGTAAATCGATTGAGAAGGACCGTTCGCTAGAACGCCGTTTCCAGGCCGTGAAAGTTCCGCCTCCTAACGAAGAAGATGCAACGCGCATCCTGTTCGGCATCAAGGAGCGCTACGAGAAATTCCACGCCGTAGCATACACCGATGAGGCTATCGAGAACGCCGTGCACGCTTCGGTGCGCTTCATTCCAGACCGGTTCTTGCCCGACAAAGCCATCGACTTGATCGACGAAGCGGGCGCGCGCGTAAAGTTGCGCCAAACCACGCTCCCCGGCGAAGTGGCAGACATCCAGAAACGCATCAAGTTCATTGTGCACCGCATGGAGAACGCCATCGCGAATCACGAGTTCGAGAAAGCGCGCTTCTACTCTGACGAAGAACGCAAAGAGCGCGAGAACCTGCGGTTGCTGCGCGAAAAGTACAACTTGGACGATACCTCCACCGGCGTCGTAACCAAAGACGACATCGAAGACGTGGTGGCGCGCTGGACCGGCGTGCCCATGACCGCGATCAAGGAAGAGGAAGTTTCGAAGCTCCTGCGCATTGAAGAGGAGTTGCATCGCCGCATCATCAGCCAGGAGAAAGCCATCTCCGCACTGGCTCGCGCGATCCGCCGCTCGCGTGCGGGCCTGAAATCACCCAAGCGCCCCGCGGGCTCGTTCCTGTTCCTGGGGCCCACGGGCGTCGGCAAAACTGAAGTCGCCCGCGCTCTGGCCGAGTTCTTATTCGGCAGCGAGAAATCGTTGATCCGCTTCGATATGTCCGAGTTCATGGAAAAGCACTCGGTATCGAAGTTGATCGGCTCGCCTCCGGGCTATGTTGGTTACGAGGAGGGCGGCCAGCTGACCGAGCGCGTGAAACGCGCACCCTACTCCATCATCCTGCTCGACGAAATCGAGAAGGCACACCCGGATGTCTACAACATCCTGCTGCAGGTGTTTGAAGATGGCCAGTTGACCGACGGACTCGGCAACACGGTGGACTTCAAGAACACCATCATCATCATGACTTCGAACCTCGGTGCGCGCTTCCTCGACAAGCGCAGCCCCATGGGCTTCTCCGCCCCGGGTAGCGGCGTGCCGGCCAAGGTGGAAGATCAGGTGATGAGCGAAGTGAAGAAGGCGTTCAATCCGGAATTCCTGAACCGCCTGGATGAAACCATCCTGTTCACGTCGCTCACGGACGAGGATCTGCTTAAGATCATGCACTTGCTGGCCGACCAACTCAACAAAAACCTGGTCGCCAAGCAGATTAAGCTGCGCCTCAACGACGACGCGGCGAAATACATCATCGATAAGACGCTGACGGACCGCAGCTATGGGGCCCGGCCCTTGCGCCGCGCACTACAGAAGTATATTGAAGATCCGCTGAGCGAAGCTCTGATACAAGGCTCGCTGCCGCGCCCATCCGAGCTCGAAGTTTACCTGGGCGAAGGCGGCATCTTCGTGCGCCAGTTGCAGGAGGAGCCCGTAGGCGTCGCCGAAGGTGGCGTCGCCGAAGCTCCGCTGCCGATGCCCGGCACCGCGCTCTACTTGTTCGATTAGGTTACTTCTGCGGCCAATATCCCATGCGCACGCGAACGATCGCGTCGGGGTGCGACGGAATCGCCACCTGAATCTGGTGGAAACCGTCTTTCGTGCTGGGTGTCGGCGTGAAGCTCAAAAGATATTGGCTGTGAATCTCCTCGCCGGCCCGCGAGATCACGCTCTCTAGCGACCCAAGCGTAAGGAACGACAAATGCCGGCCGCCCGTTGTGCGCGCCAAGGCCTCGGCTACATTGGCTTTGCCGATGCGCGCCAATTCCCGAGCGCCGCCCAGGATATTCACGTTGCCGTCGCCGCCCGGCATCGAGGGGCTAGTGGACGGACTCGACAAAAACGTAGAACCTTGCACCGAATAGGTCGCAGCATACACCACCACGCCCGCGCGCTGCGCCTGTTCTATGAGTTCGCCGAGCTTCCCCCTGCTGCCGCGGTCGCGCGACTCGCTCAGGACCAGCATCACGCGCCGGTTGTTGGGTGAGCGCGTGTTCAGCATCGTGATCCCCTGGGCCACGGCGTCGACCAAGCGTGCGGTACGAATGCTGCGGCTGCGAATTCTTTGGAAGGCGGCGCTGATCAAATCGGGATCCGAAGTGAAATCCGCCCGCACGCGAATCTCGTCGTCGAACTCAATCACCGCGGCCTGCCCGCGCTGCCCGATCACCAAAGGCTTAATCAGGCCGCCCACGCGCTCAATGCGAGCCAGCGCCGGCGCCGAAATTCCACTGGCCTGAATCAGCACCATCAGTGACACGGGGGCCAGCACGGTGTCGGAAGTGTCCATATGAATTTTTTGCGGAATGCCGTCGTCGTTCAGGCGAAAATCCTCCACCGAAAGTCCGTCGATGAAATTGCCCTTCTTGTCGGTCACCGTGACCGGCGCCAACACCAGCGGTACGTTGGCACGAATGGTGGAGTTGTCTGGTTCCTGTGCAAGCAACGGGAAAAGCAGCGCCGCTGCGACGAAAACGGGAAACGAGCGGAGCACGTATCTATGGGACGTTCCCGCGCGCCCTGCCGTTACGTTACGCAATCGTCACTTCCGCTTATGCCCGGATGATCTGCCAATTCATCGCCGTAAAAGGCGGTGGTGTTGGCATTAGGTTCCTCCGGCAACATGGTCGGTTTCTGCTCTAAACGCAGCCTACTCCAAATCACGAGCGGTTGCGCCA
>JALYIB010000231.1 GCA_030775965.1 Acidobacteriota bacterium
AACAGAATTTGGAAATTCTGGCGCGGCTGGAGGAACTGGCGAAACTGGAGCTGCCGCTGCTGGTGGGCCCGTCGCGCAAGCATTTTCTGGCGCGGGAGTCGGCACTCGAAACGGAATTCGCGGGCGCGGCGGCGGTGACCGCGGCTATTCTTTACGGTGTCCACATGGTGCGCGTGCACGATGTGAAGGGCATGAAAGCGGTGGTGGAAGTAGCCGATGAGATCGCCAAGGCGCGCGCGGATGTCGCGGCTACCGTCGTTGGCACCGCGGGCAGTAGTGGGTTCCGCGCTGGACCACGATAATCTTGCGGATGGGCGCGCCGCACACCGAACACGGCTCACCTTGGCGCCCGTAAGCCTGATGCTGGAGCTGGAACCAGCCGCGCTGGCCTTGCGCATCCACGTAATCTGAAATCGACGAGCCGCCTTGGTGAATGGCCGCGCCCAGAATCTCGCGCATGTGCCGATGGATGGCGGCGGCCTTTGCCGCGCTCAGCTTGCACGCCAACGCCAGCGGATGCACGCGCGCGCCGAACAGCGTTTCATCCGCGTAGATGTTGCCCACGCCGGCGAGGAAAGTCTGATTGAGCAGCAGCGCTTTGATGCCGGTCTTGCGGAGGTTCAAGCGAGCTTGAAAATCTTTCAAGCTGATGTCGAGGGGCTCCGGGCCCAGCCGCGAGAGGTCGTGATTCCACAGAATGCGCCCGAACTGGCGCGGGTCGGTGTAGATTAAAGATCCGGTATCGAGGGTGAAGACTCCGTAGGAGTGCTTCGTCGGCGCGGCGTCCAGCAGGAGGCGGCCGGTCATGCCCAGGTGCACGGTCAACGTGCCTTCATCGAGCTGCATCACGATGAACTTGCCGCGGCGCTGGATGGATTGAATGGTGCGATCCGTCAGGCGGCGCGCGAGCGTCTTGCGATTTCCCGGCGTCACGAAGCGCGAGGAAAACGACGCGGTGACGATACGCCGGCCGGGTAAATGCGGCGCCAGCGAGCGCACTACCGTTTCTACCTCGGGGAGCTCAGGCAAGTTCCACCAGAATCTCGCCGTCTTCCACTTTCACCGGATAGGTGGCGAGTTTCAAGTCTTCGTTGCCGCCGAAGGCGCCGGTGCGGCAATCGAATTCCCAGCCGTGATAGGGGCAACTGAGAATCGCGCCGTCGAGCGCGCCGTAGCCCAACGGGCCGCTGGAGTGGGGGCAGATGCCGTCGATGGCGTAGAGCGTGCCGCCAACGTTGCACACCGCCACCGCGCCATCGCCGGCTTCAATGTGGATTGCGGAGCCTGGAGGAAGCAGCGTGAGCGCGCCTGCCTTTATAAAAGCCATTCTGTTCTTTTTGTACCATGGGGGCGCGAAAGGCTTGGGGTTTCGCTACGTTCGATGATTTATTCCTGCTCCGGCGGCTTCTTGTGCTTGGGCTTCTTGCGGGTGGTTTTGGGAAGGATGGCCTGCGAGGGTTTGACGGGCCCCACGCGTTCCCGGGCAATGGCGCGGACTTCGTTGGATTGGTCGAATTTGGGGGCCTTGCGCCGCTTCATGGGATCACGCTATGCTTATCGTGACAGATAAAAGGAGGCCGTATGTTACGTTCTATCGGCTTGCCTGAGTTAATGGTCATCCTGGTAGTCGCCGTACTGTTATTCGGCGGCAAAAAAATACCTGAGCTGGCGAAAGGCTTGGGCGAAGGCATCCGCAACTTCAAAGACTCTTTGAAGGACCCCAATGCGCCGCCCGACGACAAGAAGCAAGCATAAGGGCTTCCTGGCAACCGTCCGCAGTTTGGACCGCCTCAATCGGATTTAAGAATACCCGCTACGGCGGATTTAAGAATAAACCCCGCCACGGCACCGGCCGAGCGGGGTTTTAATTTTGACAGGCGCGGTCCGCGGCTACTTCTTTTTGGGCGGAACGATCGCGTCCTTGACGGCTTTGGCGACGCGGAATTTCACGACCTTCTTGGCCGGAATCTTGATGGCTTCGCCGGTGGCCGGATTGCGGCCCATGCGGGCCTTGCGGTCCACGCGCACCAGGCGGCCGATGCCGGGCAGAACGGTAACACCATTCTTCTTGGTTTCGGCGATGGCTAGATCGGCGTACGCCGTGGTGAAGGCCTTGGCGACCTTAGCAGGAACGCCGACAACCTCCGCCAGCTTCTTGATCAATTGCGACTGTGTCATTTTTGCTGCTGCCATATTGCTCCTTTTTTCGAAAAACTGATTCTCCCGTTAGTACGTTTTCGCTGCGCGCGAATGCTCGCGAATCGCGACAGGCGCGCATTTCACTACTGCATCATACGGTATGCGGAATCCTGGTGTAAAGGGAAAACTGCACAAAAACGTCGATTATTAGCGGGTTTCGTGCAGATGCTATGCTCGAAGCGTAAGGGCCATGAGTGAGCTTCAAGAGCAACTGGCGGCTCTGCGCCGGCGCATGGCGCGCGTGGCAGCGGAGTGCGATGAAAAATACGGCAAGCCAGAAAACCCTTATTCCACGGGGGTTTCGCACACTTTTTCCACAGCCTTGCAAGTGCAGGAATGGTTTCCGGGCGAAGAAATCGTTACCGAATACGGTAAACATTTCGAGACGGAAACGTTTTATGCGCGCCATCGCCGCCACGGCTCGGCGGAGCTGAGTGAGCTCGCGGAGCTACCTCACGATCTGCTCGAAATCCTGTCAAATGGCGCGGTGCGCGAC
>JALYIB010000232.1 GCA_030775965.1 Acidobacteriota bacterium
TTCCGAGGGCGTACTGCCGTATGCGGCCAAGCAGGCCTACATTTACCGGCGTGAGGCCAACGGGGACAAGCGCGAAATCGAAGTCGAGTTCGACAAGATTATGCAGCGCAAAGCTCCCGACATGGCCTTGCAGGTGGACGACGTATTGTATATTCCCGACAACAAGTCCCGTCGCAACACCGCGAATGTAATCGACCGCATCACCGGATTCGGAGCCTCCACTGCCTCGGGCATCTTGATCTGGCACTAGCAGCGAGCATCTGACATGAGAAAGCTAGAGAATCCTTTGCCGGCGCTCACCGAAACCTTCCGCATGGCGCCGGCGCCGCTCACCTTGGACGCGGAATTCGAACTGCAGGCGACCCACGTACCGCTGACTCATTACCTATGGATACTGCGGCGGCAGGCTTGGAAAATCGTGGTCTTCGTGGTGGCTACGATTTTGGCCACGCTGATTGTGTCGCTGCGCTTGACTCCGATTTACGAGTCCACCGTGTCAGTGGATATCGACCGGCAGGTGCCCACAGGCGTCCTCGGCGAAGAAGCGACCCGCAGCGCCACCAATGACGCCGACCAGTTTATTGCGACACAAGTGAAGTTGATCGAATCCGACTCGGTGCTGCGTCCCGTGGTGGACAAATATCGTTTGCGCGAGGCCGAAGAAGATGCCCTGGAGGAGGCAGTCGATCGCTCGGCCACTAGTCTGGAGGCTCCGGTAATCCTAAAGCGCCTGAAGATCACGCGTCCTCCGAACACCTACATCCTCCAGATCAGCTATCGTTCCTCCAACCGCCAGCTCGCCGCCGACGTGGCCAACGAAATCGCGTTGTCCTATTTGGCGCACACCTATCGCATCCGCTATCAGGCCACCGCCAACCTAAGCGATTTCATGGAGCGGCAACTGGAAGAGCTGAAGGCCAAGATGGAGAAATCGAGCGCGGCCGTGGCGCAGTTCGAGCGCGATCTCAATGTGATCAATCCCGAAGAGAAGACCAGCATTCTGTCAGCGCGTCTGCTCGAACTCAACAGCGAGTACACCAAAACACAGGCCGATCGAGTGAAAAAAGAGGCCGCTTATAACTCGGTGCAGAGCGGAACGCTCGAAGCCGCGCAGGTATCCACGCAGGGTGATGCCCTGAAGAAGCTAACGGAGAATCTGAATGAAGCGCGGGAACGATTCGCTGAGGTGAAAAATCATTACGGCTTGAATCATCCGGAGTACAAGAAAGCCCAGACTCGCGTTCAGGAGCTGGAATCGCAAATCGCCAGCACCGGAGACAGCGTCCGCCAGCGCGTCGAAGTCGAATATCGTCAGGCGGTGAACCGCGAAGACATGATTTCGACGGCGGTGCAGGAAACAAAAACAGAGTTCGACCGGCTGAACTCTCGCTCCTTCGAATACCAGACCCTGAAGCGCGAAGCCGACGGCGATAAGAAGCTGTACGAAGAACTGGTGCGCAAGATTAAGGAGGCGGGCATTAACGCCAGCTTCCAGAACAGCTCCATCCGCGTGGCCGACCCGGCACGGCCCGGATTAAAGCCCGTGTTCCCGAAAGTATGGTTGAATCTGCTGCTGGCGTTCCTAGCCTCCACGTTCCTGGCCGTGGGACTTGCGGTCGTCAGCGATGTCCTGGATAACACGGTACGCGATCCGGATCAGGTAACACGCCTGATGAAGACGGAAGTGATCGGATCGCTGCCGGCGGTGAAAGACTGGCGGCGCAGACTGAGTCCGATCAACGCGCATGCGACCGCTGGCCGTTTAACCGGCCGGCAGCTTAACGGCGACGGCGCCGGCGCCAAAGATCTCGCGGTAGTAGTAGGTGAAAGCGGGTATCAGGCGCTTTCCACCTACGAAGAGGCGATCCGGACGCTGCGCAATTCTATTTTGCTCACCGATTTCGACCGCCGCCTCCGCAGCATTCTGCTGACCAGCGCATCTCCTTCGGAAGGCAAATCCACCGTGGCCGCGCACCTGGCTGCCACCCATGCCGGACAAGGCAAGCGCACATTATTGATCGATGGCGACCTGCGCCGCCCGAGCGTCCATCGCCTGTACCAGATCCCCAACAGCGTGGGCTTATCGAACGTTCTGTTGCAACAAATCTCCTGGCGCGATGCCCTGGTGCAGATGCCGGAACCAGTGGGCCTGGACATTCTTCCGGCAGGCCCCTCCACGCGCCGCGCTTCGGATTTGATTGGCACCGGGCTGGCCGAATTGGTAGAGGAAGCCGCCCGCGAATACGACCTGGTGGTGTTAGACGCCCCGCCCTTGCTGGGCTTCGCCGAGCCGCTGCAGATGGCGAGCGTCGTCGACGGCGTGATCATCGTGGCTCGCGCCGGTGACACCAGCCGCACGGCGCTCGCCTCCGTGATCGCAACCCTGGCGCGGCTGCGCGCCAACTTGGTCGGCGTGGTGCTGAATGAGGTACACCGTGAAATCAGCCCTGGGTATTATTACTCGTACTACAACCGCTACAGCAAATACTACAGTCAATCGCCCGGGGATGGACGTTCCTGAGCACCATTCCATGATTCGAAACTCACAATTCGCGCTGGATACCCGTCGCTTCGGGGCCATTGTCAATTCACTCATCGCGCCATTGGGCGTCGAAGTTCACCGGCCGAGCCAACCGCATTATCTGAGGGATCTGGGTATTCGAACGGTTTTGGACGTGGGCGCCAACGTAGGGCAATTCGCCGAGCGAGTGCGAAAACTATTGCCCGCTGTCACGATCCATAGCTTCGAGCCCCTGCCGGTGGTGTTTCGCGCGCTCGAGCGTTTGGCGCAACGCGACGCATCCATGTTCGTTCATCAGACCGCGCTCGGTGACGCCGACGGTGAAACTGAAATGCATGAAAACTTGTTTTCCCCTTCCTCATCCATCCTGCCGATGACCCCAGCCCACACCAATGCGTTCCCAGGAACGGCTCACACACGACCTATCCGGGTACCCGTCACGCGGCTAGATGCATGGGCATCTACTCGAGATTTGCCGGAACCTATCCTTGTCAAACTTGATGTGCAGGGCTACGAAGACCGGGTTCTCGCCGGCGGAGAAGCAACTCTGAAAAAAGTGCATGCGCTAATTGTTGAAACGAGTTTTCGGGAGCTTTATCAGGGCCAACTACTGTTCGATGATCTGCACTCGCTTCTTCGGAGACTCGATTTCCGTTGCGTTGGATTCGAAAATGTGTCGAGAGAGCGTACTTCGGGCGTAACTTTACAGGCCGATGCCGTTTTTCTTCGCTGAGGTACCTTGTGACATTGCCGAAAATCACGGTTGTTACACCCAGCTTCAACCAGGCGAGGTTTTTGGAACAAACTATTTTGTCTGTACTCAATCAAGGATATCCCCGGTTGGAATACATGATCTTCGACGGCGGGAGTACCGATGGATCGAAAGATATCATCGAAAAGTATTGCCATCGTCTGGCCTACTGCTGCTCCCAGGTGGATAGGGGACAGGCCGACGCCCTCAAGCGAGGATTTGCGCGGGCCACCGGAGACATTTTGTGCTGGTTGAATTCAGACGACGTTTTCCTTCCCGGCGCTCTCTCCGCGGTAGGAGCTTACTTCGCGGATCATCCTGAAACTGAAGTCGTCAACGGCGGCGGCTTCGTCATCGATGAATACGGCCATCCCCTGCTTGATGGCTTTTGGACATATACCGAAGGAGTCGCAGCAACTCACAGGCGATTGAAGTGGTATGGCCAGGATGGTGTTTTCCAAATGTCGACGTTCTGGCGCCGATCGGCCTACGAAGCAGTCGGAGGAGTAGATCCGGACCTATTCTTCTTGATGGATAAGGATCTATTCGTCCGCTTGGCGAAGCGGCGGCCATTCGATTCTACACCTCAGCTGCTCGCGTGTTTCAGAAACCATGGGTCTTCGAAATCCCGCCTCGCTCAGGCGCGTAGGAAGCTTGAAGAAGTTCGCTTCGCAGCTCGCTATCGCAGTCAGCGTGGATCAGCGCTATTTTATCCCGCTCTGTATTCTTTCTATCGAACGCAGAGTATCTGGCGTAAGGCCTGGACTTCCGGCGCTGTGAAGTGCGGTCTAAGACGTTTGCAAGCTCCAGGCGTGATCGTGCCATGAACTCGCCGGCCGTTCTTAATGCTAAAAAGATTCTCGTTTTGACGGCCAGCTTGGCGCCTGGTGGAGCTGAAACCGTCGTTACCCAACTTGCCCTTGCTTTGCGCTCCGCCGGGTGTGAGGTCACCGTGGTATCGATGATGAAGCCAACGGCATTTGTGGCGGAACTCGAAGCTGCCGATGTGAAAGTGGTTTGGTTGGGGATGAGTCCGGGGAAGCCCAATCTTTACGGAATGGTTCGTTTCTTTTCTTACGTGCGTCGCTATCGGCCACAGATCATCCATAGCCATATGTTCCATGCCAACATCTTGGCCCGTCTGGCACGTTTGCTTACTGGAATTAACATTGTTTCGACGATCCATAGCGAAATCGAGTGTTCGCACAGGGACAACTCTGCCCGGCTTCGCGAATGGATCTATCGCATCACCAATGCCGTAGCTGGTCGTGTGACGGCGGTGTCCCCGCGCGTGCGGGAACGCTATATTGCGGAAAACATCATCCCCGCCAACCGTATCGAGGTCATCGACAATGGCGTGGATCTAGACCGCTTCCGCCCGTGTGCGGAGCGCCGGGCGCAAACTCGCGACACCTTCGGCTGGCATGATTCCTTTGTCTGGCTCGCGGTGGGGCGCCTGGAAATCGTTAAAGACTATCCCACACTCATTCGAGCATTTGAAAGAGTACACGAACGGTTCCCCGCCTGTCGGCTCGTGATCGCCGGCGAAGGTCGCCTGCGACCACAGCTTGGAGGCCTGATCCAGGAAACGAATTTGCGGTCCGCGGTCTCGCTGCTTGGCCTTCGTAGCGATGTTCCGGACTTACTGAATGCCTGTGACGCACTGGTCATGTGCTCCCGAAGGGAGGGTGGGCCATTGGTTCTTCTGGAAGCCGCCGCGGCTGGTCGGCCCGTCGTTTCCACGGCGGTAGGAGCCGCCCCTGAAATCGTTCTGCCCGGGCAAACCGGGCTCCTGGTGCCTCCTGGGGACGCCGATGCACTAACGCAAGCGATGGCCGAACTGACGGCACTCGGTGTGGAGGGGGCCGCGGAAATGGGTAGAGAAGCTCGTTACCGAATCCAAAATCACTTCTCACTCCGTTCCGTGCACGACCACTATATGCGTCTGTATGAGGAAGTATTGACGGTCAATCCATGATTGGCAACCGCCACGCATCGCAGTCCAGAGCGATAAGGAACTGCAGCGACCTGTGTATAATCGCAATCCTTGTGTGGAACGCCACTCCCGAGATGTGGACCAAGCCGGTCACGCTGTGGTCGGCCCCTCTGCATTTCGCAATCACCCAATGCCTGTGGCTGCTGCTGATAGCCGAAAAGCTGGCCAGGAAAGCTCCACCGAGTAAGTTTTTTTGGCTTCTGCTTGCCGCGATCGGGTATACCACCGCTCGTGCTGCTTTCACCGCTGACCGCAACAACTGGGACTTCAAATACTTCGTCGTTGACTTATGGACGGTCCAGATCTTTGTTTTAGGATTTCTT
>JALYIB010000233.1 GCA_030775965.1 Acidobacteriota bacterium
GGTCACCCCCGATGCCGATGCAGGTGGATTGGCCGATCTTCAGATTCGTGAGTTGGCCGACGGCTTCGTACGTTAAAGTTCCGGAGCGGGAGACTACACCCACATGTCCCGCGAGATGAATATGACCGGGCATGATGCCGATCTTGCACTGGCCCGGGGTAATAATGCCGGGGCAGTTGGGTCCGATCAAGCGGGTTTTTGGATGCGATTTCAAATATTCCCAGGCCTTCACCATGTCGTTGGCGGGGATGCCTTCGGTGATGCAAACGACCAGTGCCATGCCGGCGTCGGCGGCTTCCATGATGGCGTCGGCGGCAAAGGGCGGGGGCACGAAAATTACGGTCGCGTTGGCCCCCGTGGCTTTCACGGCGTCGGCAACGGTGTCGAACACGGGGCGGTCTAGATGCTTTTGGCCGCCTTTGCCGGGGGTGACTCCGCCGACTACGTTCGTGCCGTAAGCAATGGCTTGTTGGGCGTGAAACGTGCCTTCTCTGCCGGTGAATCCTTGGACCAGCAGGCGGGTGTTGCTGTTGACTAGAACGCTCATGCGGCCAACCCTACGACTTTCTTCGCGCCGTCCAGCATGTTTTCGGCGATGGTGAAGTTCAGGCCGGAATCCTTCAGAATCTGGCGGCCCAGTTCCACGTTGGTGCCTTCCATGCGGACTACGATGGGGTGCGTCACTTTAAGTTCACGCGCGGCGGTGACGACGCCAGTGGCTAACGTATCGCATCGCAAAATACCGCCGAAAATATTGATGAAAACGGCCTTTACGGCTTTATCGGATAAAAGTATACGGAAGGCGTTGCGAATTTGGTCGGTGTTGGCTCCGCCTCCAACATCCAGGAAGTTGGCGGGGCTGCCGCCGGCGTACTTGATGATGTCCATGGTTGCCATCGCCAGGCCGGCGCCGTTGACCATGCAAGCGACTGTCCCGTCCAGTTTGATGTAGTTGAGGCCGAACTTAGAAGCCTCCACTTCCAGGGGATCTTCTTCGTTCAGGTCGCGAAGCTCTAGCAGATCCTTGTGGCGGAAGAGCGCGTTGTCGTCGATGGTGACCTTGGCGTCGAGTGCGTAGACTTTGCCGTCCTTGGTCAGAATGAAGGGGTTGATTTCGGCAAGCGAGGCGTCTAGCGATTCGGCGGCGCGGGCGAGGGCCATCATGGCGTTTGCGGCGGCGTTGGCCATCGCTCCGGGGATGCCGATGCCGAAGGCTAGTTTGCGCGCTTGGAAGGGCTGGAGTCCGATGCCCGGCTCGATGGTCTCTTTCAGGATCCGCTCGGGGGTCTTAGCGGCGACCTCTTCGATTTCCACTCCACCGTCGGCGGAGGCCATGAAAGTGTTCTTGCCGGTGGCGCGGTCGAGGACGATGCCCAGGTAAAGTTCCCGCTCGATGGGGAGTCCTTCTTCGATCAGCAGGCGCTGAACGATTCTCCCCTCAGGGCCGGTCTGGTGGGTGACTAACGTCATGCCCAGAATTTTCTCGGCGGCCGCGCGGGCTTCTTCGGTATTCTTGACGACCTTGACGCCTCCGCCCTTGCCGCGTCCGCCGGCGTGGATCTGGGCTTTGACGACGACAGTGCCCCCGAGTTTCTGGGCGGCGGTTTCGGCTTCGACTACAGTGTGCGCCACTTCGCCGCGCGGCACGGGTACGCCGTAACGCGCAAGCAGGGCTTTGGCCTGGTATTCATGGATCTTCATGTGAATGATGGAAACGGGAACTTCTAATATAGCGCAGATGGGTGGAAAATGAGAACGATGCGGCGGGTGCGTTTGTTTCATTGGAATGCGAAAGGGGCGGCAGCGCTGATCGCGAGACTGCGGGCGGCGGGGTTTGAGGCGGTGCACAACGCGGAGACGCAGTCTCCATCGGTGCGGGAATTGAAGGAATCGGGCGCGGCGGCGGTGGTGATCGATTTGTCGCGCATGCCTTCGCATGGCAAATACGTAGGCGCTTGGGTGCGGGGATCGAAGAGCACGCGGCATCTTCCGTTGGTATTTGTGGGTGGAGAGTCGGAGAAAGTGGCGGCGATCCGGGAACTGATTCCGGATGCGGTGTACTCGACTGTGGCGGGCGTGGACGCGGCTTTGAAAAAGGCGATCGCGCGGCCGCCCAGCGATCCGGTTGTTCCGCGGCAGATGATGGAAACTGCGCCGGGACGGACGGCGGCGCAGAAGATGGGGATTCGGGAAGGATCGGCGGTGGGCCTGCTCGATCCGCCAGCGGATTACTTGAAAGTGCTGGGTGTGTTGCCGGAGGGTGTGGTGCTCGAGGAAGACCCGCGACGTGCGTGCCCGGTGACGGTGTGGTTCGTGCATGATCCCGGGGAGTATGAAGCAGCGCTGGCGTCGCGGCGGTTGTTGGCTGCAAAGAGCCGGTTGTGGATCGTATGGCAGAAGGGGCGGCGGGACGGGCTCAACGGGAATTTCGTGCGCGAGGCGGCGCTGGCGATGGGGCTGGTGGATTATAAGATCTGTTCGCTGGACGGCGTGTGGACAGGAATGGTGTTCGCGGTGAAGAAGGCGCGTGGATAGGTTGGTACCGCCTGTGATACCATGCCTTTAGGTTGGGGAACGCAGCGAAAATCCTCGCTGGGATGCGGCGTCATCCCCAGGATTGGCGGATTAAAGACTTGAAAGCCGTCGCCAAACATTTCGGGATCGCTTACCGGCAGCAGGGGACAAGCCATGTTACGTTTCGCTACGCGGGGGCCGCACTCGTGGTCGTTCCAGCCAGGCGACCGATCAAACCCGTTTACGTCCGCCAGTTTCTTCGTTTGATCGATTCCGTTACAGACTCCAGTGAAGGGGGCGCATGAGCCGGGATAAATTTGACTTGGATGCTTATCCGTTCCAAATCCGCATTCTCTCCCCGCAAGACGGTGGGGGATTCCTGATCGAATACCTGGACGTTCCAGGTTGCATGTCGGATGGCGAGACTCCGGAAGAGGCGATTAAGAACGGGCGGGATGCTCTGCGATCGTGCTTGCGCACGATTCGGGAGTTTGGCGACCCCATTCCGATTCCGGCGTCGTTTGGGGCTTCGAGCGGCCAGTGGCGGCAACGGGTGCCGAAGAGTCTTCATGCGAGATTGGTGGCGCGCGCGGCGCAGGAAGGTGTCAGCCTGAATACTCTGGTTACGACGCTGTTGGCCGAGGGGTTGGCGGGGCGGCAGTCACGCGCGAGTTAGTCTACGGTTGCCGGATACTGCTCACATTGGGAGATCAACAACAATAGGATGCGCCGGCGGTGTTCGGCGCCGCACGGGTCGTGCCTGGCGTCGAAGCGGGCGTTTAAATGCATTCCAAACAGGCCGAGCATGGCCGCGTTGAACAGCCTTGAGATATCAATCGCGAGAGAGGGCTGTTGGTTGGTCACCACAATTACTGCGCGCCGCCTAAGCTTATTCTCCCACGAACGGGAGTGCGCGATGATAGAAGATCCGATGCCACTTGCTCCTTTTCTGCACCGCGTCGCAGCGGGGGCGGATCTCACATCAGAAGAAGCTCACGCAGCCATGACGTTGCTGCTCGAAGGCGAGCGCGGCGATGCTGTCGTCGGTGCGTTTCTTGTCGCGCTGCATGTGAAGGGCGAGACAGCAACGGAGCTGGCGGGGTTTGCCCGGGCCATGCGCGAGCATATGGTGGTGGTCAATGCCGGGGCGGACGTGATCGATATCGTCGGCACGGGGGGCGATGGCGCCGGCACATTTAACATTTCGACCGTCGCCGCGATGGTGTTGGCGGGGGCGGGCGCCAAGGTCGCCAAGCACGGAAACCGGGCGATCTCAGGGAAAGTGGGCAGCGCGGACGTGCTCGAGGCGTTGGGCGTGCGCATCGCCATGTCGCCGGAGGAGGCCGCAGGCGCGGTGCGTGATATCGGGCTGGGATTTTTGTTCGCTCCGCATTTGCATCCGGCCATGAAGAACGTGCAGCACGTGCGGCGCGAATTGAAGATGCGCACGGTGTTCAATTTGCTGGGTCCGCTGGCGAATCCGGCGCGGGCGCGGACGCAGGTGATCGGCGCGCCGTCGGCGGAGCTCGCGCTGGTCATGGCGCAGGCGTTGGCGGAGCTGGGCACGGGCCACTCTTACGTGGTTCACGGCGGTGGATTGGACGAGGTGAGTACGGCTGCATCCACCGATGTCTACGAAGTCTGGAGCGGGCGGGTCGAGAAGAGTGTGTGGATGCCGGAGGATTTCGGCGTGGCGCGGGCTTCGCTCGACGCGCTGGCGGGCGGCGACGCGGACGAGAATGCGCGGATCGCAGGGGAAATTTTGGGCGGCCTGAAGGGTCCGCGACGGGACATTGTAGCGGTCAACGCGGCGGTCGGGCTACTGGCTTCCGGGCTGGCGTCGACGCCGCGCGAGGCCATGGCGAAGGCTAGCGAAGCGATCGATTCCGGACGGGCTTTGGGTGTCCTCCACCAGTTGCAAAAAAGATTCGCCAAAGAGTGATCCGGTTCCTCAACTGAACGCGCGTATTAAGATGTCCGACGTTCGGAGGAACAGGTGGCAGGAACGCCTGATGGGCCGGCCGGGAACCCAGAATCCAGGCCGGCCCCGTCGGATTCTAGTGAGCGAGCTGGCGGGTGAGTTCGGCCACCGCGGGATTGGTTTCCGACGAGCTTAACTGCCGGTAAAGTTTCAAGGCCTTCCGTAGTTTTTCTGCGCCGGCATCCTTGGCGCCGCTTCGCGACAAAAGCTCACCCACCCGGCGATTGGCAGCAGCCACTTCGTCGAGGGTCGCTGGCGTTAATTGTGAGCCTTCCAATGCGGCCAAACCTTCGGTGACTTGCAAGGCGCGGGTGTAGCTGAAGGTCGCGCCGGCTAAATCGCCCAAGTTCAATTGCGCGGCACCGAGAGCGTTGGCGGATACCATGACATCCCGTTGCGCTCCGGCGTCCTTGGAGTTCATGAGCGCCAGGGCTTCGCATTGCGCGAGGGCATCGCGATAAAACTGGACGGCTTCCCGATGGTTGCCACGGGTCTCGGCTGCATCGCCCAGGGCTCGTGAGGTTTCGGCCAAGTCCATGCGGGATTCCTGGGCTGCGGGATTCGCGTGGAATTCAAATTGGGCCGTGGCGTAGGCGGCCTGCGGCTCCTGGGCGCGCGTGTAGGCGGCGATCAACTCGTGACGGGTTTGTTGCAGGTTGCGCTCCGCTGTCTGGCGCGCGGAGACGGCGAGGCGCGCCGAGCGTTCGGAAAACGCGGCGACCGTTAACAACGAGGCGCTGGCCAGCACTGCGGCTCCGATACTCTCGGGATGCCGGCGCACGAATTTCGCGATGCGATAGCCGGGCGTGTCCAGACGCGCCACCACGGGATGGCCTTCGAGGTAGCGGCGGATGTCCTCGGAGAATTGTCCTACCGAAAGATAGCGGCGGTGCGGCTCCTTGCGTAACGCCATTAAGATGATGTTGTCGAGGTCGCCGGAGAGTTTTCTGCGCAGGCGTTTGCGGGCTTTGACGCGGGTTTCGCTGAAGGCTTCGAGTTTCTGCGTGGCTTCGGGAACGGCCGTAGAGTCGTCGCTCAAGATTTGCGCACTAGGGCGGATGGGCTCCTTTTCGCAGATCGCGTTTTGCATGGCGGCCTGCGAGTGGAGGTTGGGCCCGTAGGGCATTTTGCCGGTGAGCAAACGGTAGAGAAGAACGCCCAGCGAATAGACGTCGGTGGCGGTGGTGATGGATTCGCCGCGAACTTGTTCGGGGCTGGCGTAGTCGAGCGTCATGGGGCGCATCTCGGGGCGGGTCTGCGCCAGGTCGAGCGTCGAACCCTCGGGACCCAGCAGTTTCGCGATTCCAAAGTCGAGCAGTTTAGGGATGCCGCCGGGCGTGACTAGAATGTTGCTGGTTTTGATATCGCGGTGCACCACCAGGTTCTGGTGCGCGTAGTGCACGGCGGAGCAGACGTCGCGGAAGAGCTGCAGGCGCTCTGAGATGGTGCATTTCCAGTGGTCGCAATACTGATCGATGGGGGTGCCTTCGACGTATTCCATCACCAGATACGGCAGGCCGTCGGGCGTGGAGCCACCGTCAATCAGGCGCGCGATGTTGGGGTGGTTGAGGCTCGCCAGCACCTGGCGTTCGGTGCGGAAGCGGCGCAGAATTTCCTGCGAGTTCATGCCGCGCTTCACCATCTTGATGGCTACCTGCCGCTTGTATTCTTTATCGAAGCGGTTGGCGAGCCAGACGGCGCCCATGCCGCCGCGGCCGATACGGCGGTCGAATTCGTAGGGTCCGACGCGGTAACCGTGCGGGTAGTCGCCGATGTCTTCTTGGGAAACGATCTGGCTTAACTGCGCCGCTGGGGTTTCGAGGAATTCCTCGGACTGCTCGTGGCTGCGCAGCAGGCTTTCGACTTCGTGACGTAGCTCTTCATCGCGCGCGCAGAGGACGCGGAGGTAGGCGGCGCGGTCTTTGGCCGGGCGTTCGAGGGCCCCGTCAAAAACCTGCCGGATTTGCGCCCAACGCTGAGGCGTCAAGAGAACCTCCGGAAATTTCGCGGTGCAGGAAGGCGCGCGCGGAACTCCAACTGCGCTTGATGGTGGCGGGCGAAACGCCCATGACTTCCGCGGTTTCCTCGACGGACAGCCCCGCGAAGAAACGCAGCTCGACTAATTTGGCCTGCTTGCTGTCGAGGACACTTAGTTTTTCGAGTGCCGAATCGAGCTGGATCATGTCGAGGGGGCGCTGTTCGCAGATGGCCATGGTGTCTTCGAGCAACACCTTTTCATCGTCGCCACCTCGGCGGGCCGCGCGATGCTTGCGCGCGTAGTCGAGCAGGACGCGGCGCATCTGGGTGGCGGCAACGGCCATGAAGTGACCGCGGCTTTCGAGCGGGGCGCGCTGGTCGACTAAGCGGAGATAGGCTTCATGCACCAGAGCGGTGGGCTGCATGGTGTGCTCGCCGCGTTCGCGCCGGAAGTAGGAGCGCGCCAGGCGGTGCAACTCGTCGTAGACCAGAGGGAGCAGGTTGTTGACTGCATCCTTTTGCCCGCGTCCGATCTCTCCCAGTAAGCGAGTGACTTCGCCGTTTTCGCCGAAGGCGCTTTCTTCCATAGGCTCTTGGCAAATTATATCTCGATGGAAGATCGGGCGTACTGGTACTGCGCTAGACAGAAACTGGACTACACAGGCACTGCACTAGACAGACGGGCTGGGCTCTTCATTGAGTGCTTCCGGTCCCAGGATGCGCGCGCCTTGGCCGCCGCTCGAGCCGAGCGGCCACAGGCGTTGGGAATTCGCGGACAAGACGATTTGCAGGGGGCTGGATGGGTCGGCTTCGGGGGCCCGCGCACCGATACGCCGCGAGACGACGGCCAGGTATTTGAGGATGTCGTAGACGTCGCCTTCGGCGGGCGCGGCGAGATCGAATTCCTGGGTGCGCAGGCGGACGGGGTGGCCGGTGCCGGCGAGGCGGTAGGCTAGGAAAGCGGCGCACTCGACGGCGGTTTCAAACCAGGCTTCTTGATCCGCCGTGGCGTCGAGGTCCAGGTAGATGACAATCATCTGATCCTCGTCACGGGCGAATTCGCGGACTTGGAGCGAGCGTGTGTGGGCGGTGGCTTTCCAGTCCACGTGGCGGGCGCTTTCCAGCGCTTCATAGGGGCGGAGGCGGTAGAAATCGTGGCCGGGACCGCGGCGCCAGGCCTCCAGTTCTCCGGCCAGGGCATCGGCAAGCGCTTGAAAGCGGGGACGTGGTTCGAGGCACGGATAGACGATGACTTCGTGACGCAGGGTGACACGTTCGCGGCGTTCGGCGAAACCGAAGGGGAAGCGGGTGGTGAGTAGAAACGTACGCTCGCTGTAGCGGCCGCGCGTGGGGAAGCGGAGGTCGATGGCCTCTTCGAGGGCGCCGCCGCCGGGGATCGCGGGGAAGAACAGAGCGCCGTCGTAGCCGCTGGGATGCTTGCCGTCGGCCGCGCCGGCGACGTTGATGCTGAACGACGGCATCCAGCGCTTGAGGTTCTTGAGCCGTACGGTGGCGTGGAATTTGCGGCGCGCGGAGATGTGCGGCGGGAGCAGGAGATCGATTTCGAGTCCGGCGAGCGTGAGTTTGCTGACAAAGCCGGAGACGGCCAGGATCGAGAGCATCGCGGCGAGGATCAGGAACAGGAGATTGTTGGCGGAAAGGACCGCGGCCAGGGCGACGATGACGATGGCTCCGCTGTAGGCGAGGCCGGTGCCGGTTACTTGCTGACGGAGGGCGCCGGGCCACAGGGTGCGGAGGTTTTGCCACCAGTGCATGCGCTAGCGGCAGCCGGGGTGGTTGAAGGTGATGGTGACGCAGGTTCTGCGGCCATTGTCTTGGGGTTCGGCGATGTTGACGTTTTCGTATTCAACGGACGCCATGGAGATCCGGCCCGCACGTGCGACCATCCGTCGAATTTCCTTGCCGCGCGCGCGCTGTGGCACCAATTCGGCGACGACTTCATCTACTTGTTGGGCGCTTACGGCGTTTCTCCAGGGCGGCAATTCGATTCTGCACACTTGGCGACCGGGTCCATAAGTCACAACCGCTTCTATATTCGGGCGCACTTGGAACGTCTCCCTCGCGAGAGGTTCGCCGTATTTTGCGCGCAACGCGGCGGAGTCCATAGTTTGGGCGAAGCCGCGGAAGGGAAGCGCGAGGCAGCAGACCACCAACAGACGAAGTTTGGTCATGATTCATGATACTGATTCAGGTTTGACGGCGGCTTGGGCGACGCGGGCGATGGCGTTTACGATTTTGCGATAGGGGAATTTCGTGGGCCACTCGATGTCGATCCATTCGCCGTCGCGCCAACTGGACGTGTACCAGCGGGTGAGGATGGCCAGGTGTTCCAGGTTGGGCGCGCCTTGCGGTTCGAGCGTGGCGACGATGTCGCGCAGGCGGCGGTCCATCGACTGGCCGGCGCCGGCGACTTCGGTGAGCATCAGGCGGCGCGGAGTTTGCCAGTGGGCGCCGATCAGGAACCATAGGTCGATGGCGTCGGGTACAGCGGAGGGGAGGATGGCGACTCCGGCCAAGCGGTCAAGCGTGCGCGCGAGTTCGCCGGCGGCGGCTTGCACTTCGGCGATGCGGGCGGTGCGCTGGTGGAGGCGCTCGGCTTCTTCGAATTGCATTTCGGCGCTGGCGCGGTCGCGGGCTTGCTCGGAGGGTTCTTTCAAAGACGCGCCGCCTGTGTGCAGAAATTGTTCCACGCGGGCGGCTTCGGCGCCGTACTCTTCGACGGACACGACGGTTTGGCAAGGGCGCAGGCAGCGGTTCATTTCACCGTAGATACAGCCGGGGTGCGCGGGCGAAGGCTGCAAGTTTTCTTCGCAGCGGCGGATTTGGAACAGGTCGAGCAGTTCGTTATTGAAGTGCTCGGCGGCGGCACGGGTGGCGAAGGGACCGTAGTAGAGTCCGCGGCCCAAGCGGGTGGTCACCATGGTGCGCGGAAATTGGTTGTCGAGCGTCAAGCGCAGGAACGCGGGCGGGCGGAGGCGGACGATGCGCTGCCAGTCTTCTGGAAAATGCTTTTGCGCAAGTTCGAGGTGGGTCAGGGATGCTTCGAGCTGTGAGCCGGTGAGCCAGTATTCGATGCGCTCGACGACGCCGCGGAGGTTGAGGACGCGCGAGGTGCGGTCTTTTTCGGATAGCAGGCGGCGCAGGCGGCGGCGGAGGAGCGCCGTGCGGGCGAGGTAGGGCGCGCCTTCGCTGGCCCACAGCAGGAACACAGCCGGGCGGTCAGGAACGGAATCGAGATCCAGTGGGCTCGCGGTGCGAGGGTCCCGCATGAATTCATTGTCGCGAAGCCACGCCGTTGTCGCCAAGGGGCGCGTGTGAAAGCTACAATCAAACCGTAAATGGAGAATCGAGCGATTGCGCGGATGCTGTCGGAGACGGCCGACTTGATGGAGATTTCGGCGGAAGATTCCTTCCGCATTCGCAGTTATCGTACGGCGGCGGCGGCGATCGAGGGGCATCCGGAACAGTTGTCGGCGATGCTCAAAGATCCGGCGAGAAAGCTGACTGAAATCCAGGGCGTCGGCAAGGGACTGGCTGCGGTAGTGGCGGAGATCGAAGAGCGGGGTAGCTTTGAGCGGCGCGATGAGATGCTCGGCAAGTATCCGGCATCGCTGCTGGAGTTGTTCAGCATTCAGGGGTTGGGGCCTAAGAGCGTACGACTGCTGTACGACACCTATAAGGTGCAGTCGGTCGATGACCTGGAGCGGATTTGCAAGGAGCAGAAGCTGCGCGATCTGCCGCGAATGGGGGCGAAGCTCGAAGAGAAGGTGTTGCGGTCGATTGCGTCTTACCGCCAGCGGGCGGGGCGCTTCCTGTTGTCGTTTGCGGAGCGGGCGGCTGGCGAATTGGTCGAGTATTTGAGCGCGGTGCCGGGCGTCGAAAAAGTCACGCCGGCCGGAAGTTTGCGACGCGCCAAGGAAACCGTTGGGGATTTGGATTTGCTGGTGACCGGTCCGGGGGCGGCGGACGCGCTGGAGAAGTTCGTGGTGCATCCGCGGGCGCAGGAAGTGCTGGGGAAGGGTCCGAACAAAGCCAGTATCAAGTATGGACTGGAAGGGTTGCAGGTGGATCTGCGGGCTCTGGCGACGGAGAGTTACGGGGCGGCGCTGCTGTATTTTACCGGGAGTAAGGAGCACAACATCGTGCTGCGGTCGCGGGCGCAGAAGATGGGGTTGACGCTGAATGAGTATGCGCTGGCGCGATTGGAAGACAACACTCCGCTGGCGAGCGCGACTGAGGAAGAAATTTACAGGGCACTTGGATTAGATTGGATTCCGCCGGAGCTGCGGGAGAATTCGGGCGAGATCGACGCCGCGGCGGAGCACCGCTTGCCAAAACTTGTCGAGCTGAGCGACATGCGCGGCGATCTGCACATGCATACGACAGAGAGCGATGGCCGCGCCACGCTGGCGGAAATGGCGGAGGCCGCTCGCTTGCGGGGGCTCGACTACATCGCAATCACGGATCACTCGAAGAGCCTGGCGATGACGAATGGGTTAGACGAGAAACGGGCGGTGGCGTTCGCGCATCAGGTTCGCGAGATGAATCAGCGAGAGTGGGGACTGCGGGTATTCTCGGGGCTCGAATGCGACATCCTGCGCGATGGGGCGATGGACTTGTCGAACGATGCGCTGGCGGAGCTCGACTGGGTGGTGGGGAGTGTCCACAGCTACATGAATCTGGAGCCGGCGGAGATGACGGACCGCTTGCTGCGTGCGCTGGAGTGTCCGTATCTGCGGGCGATGGGGCACCCTACGGGGCGGATTTTATTGCATCGCGATCCGTTCCCGTTCGATTTTGAAGTAGTGGCGGCGGAGGCGGCGCGGCGGAACGTGTATCTGGAGATCAATGCGAGTCCGGAACGGCTGGATCTTTCGGGGACGTTGATCCGCACGGCCAAAGCCAAGGGCTGCAAGTTTGTGATCTCGACGGATGCGCATCATCCCAAGCATCTGGCGAACCTGAATTACGGGGTGCGTATGGCGCGGCGGGGGTGGCTGGAGGCGGGCGACGTCCTCAATACGAAATCGGCCGATGAGTTTGCGAAAGCGATTCAGCATTGATCAAACATGAAATTAATCTCTTCCAAAGAAATTACTAAGAACCGTATTTTTACCGTGACGCAGGATCACGCTGTCGACCCGGATGGGTTTGAGATCAAGCGGGCCATTGTGCAGCATCGCGGGTCGGCGGTGATGATGCCGGTGGATGAGAAGAATCGTATTCTACTGGTTCGTCAGTATCGTCTTGCGGCGCGTCAGTTTCTGTGGGAGTTGCCGGCGGGGACGGTGGATCCCGGAGAAAAGCCGCTGCAGACCGCGCGGCGGGAACTTGTGGAGGAGACCGGATACCGCGCCAAGAAGTGGACCAAACTCGCCGAGTTCTATCCCAGCCCAGGATTCTTGAGCGAGAAGATGACAATCTATCTGGCGACGGGACTTACGCCTGGGGAACCGAAACCGATGGAGGACGAGCGCATCGCGACGCGCTGGTTTAAGGCGACTGAGCTCGACCAGATGATTCGCACCGGCAAGATTCAGGACGCCAAAACCAACATCGGGTTTCTTAGGTGGAAGCGATACTTCGCAGGTAAGTGAACATCGCTTCGAGTGCGCGGCCGCGGTGGCTCACTTGCATCTTTTGTTCGATGGTAGCTTCGCCGAAGGTGCAGCCGAAGGCGGGGCAGTAGAACAGGGGATCGTAGCCGAAACCGCCCAGGCCCCGCGCCTCATCGACAACGTAACCTTCAACGGCGCCGCGGAACGTTTTCACGAGCTTGCCGTCTCGCACCAGCGCGATGACGCAGACGAAGCGGGCGCTGGGGTTCTCGATGCCGCGCAGATTTTCAAGCAACAAAGCGTTGTTGGCGGCGTCGGTCGCGTGCTCTCCGGCATAGCGGGCGGAATGGACGCCGGGGGCCCCGCCTAGCGCGTCAACTTCGAGGCCCGAATCGTCCGCGAAAAGATAGCCGCTGGTATGTTGGCCGTACGCCACAGCCTTTTCGATGGCATTGGATTCGAAGGTGTCACCGGTTTCATCAGGAGGCGGAACGGCTTTGGGAAGTGCCCGCACTTCAAAATCCGGAGCCGCTGACTGGAACTCGCGCAGCTTTCCCTGGTTGCTGGTGGCGCAGTGAACGATCATGCGGCTTCGAGAGACTTCTGGACAACGATCAACTCGGCAATGCCGATGCGGGCCAGGGAAATCAAGGACGCCAGGTGCTCGTCGCCGAAGGCGGTCTTTTCGGCGGTGGCTTGCAGTTCTACGAATTTGCCGGAGCCGGTCATCACCACGTTCATGTCGACTTCGGCTTGCGAGTCCTCTTGATAGCAGAGATCCAGCATGGGCACGCCTCCGACGACGCCGACGCTGGTGGCGGCTACGAAATCGCGAATGGGACTGCGCTTGAGGGTGCCGAACTTCACCAGCTTGCGGACGGCTACCGAGAGCGCGATATAGGCTCCGGTGATGGCGGCGGTGCGCGTGCCGCCGTCCGCTTGCAGCACGTCGCAATCGAGAATGATGCTGCGTTCGCCGAGCGCGTCAAGATCGATGATGGAGCGCAGAGAGCGGCCGATCAGGCGTTGAATTTCCATGGTGCGTCCCGACGCCCGGCCTTTCGACACCTCGCGCGGAGTGCGCGTGGCGGTGGCCCGCGGGAGCATCGAATATTCGGCTGTCACCCAACCTTTGCCGGAGTTCCGCAGGAAGTGCGGGACGCTGTCTTCGATTGACGCGGCGCAGAGTACTTGCGTGTTGCCCACTTCAATCAGCACCGAGCCTTCGGCGGTGAGCAGGTAGTCCGTCGTGATCTTGAGTGGACGGAGTTCGTTCGGTTGACGTTGATCGATTCGCATGAGAGTTAGCTGCCGGATTTCAGAAGTTCGTAAAACAGTAACGATATCAGCGCGGCCCCTACTATAACGATCAGCAAACAGGGGATGGCGGCTGCGTTGGTGCGTGCCGCGGGGGCCTTGCGCGAACCGGCCGCTTTGAATTTTGCCATAAGAACGTAACTCCCCTAGGTTTAACACACCGGGGATGTAGCACAATGAATCTATGAACCCGGGCAGCGTGACCGCGGCTCCGCGCATCGTCAACCGATTTTTCGAGTTCTCGCTGCTGGGGATGCTGGCGGCGGGGTACTTCGCGGTGCTGGGATCGGGGTTCCTCGATTGGCCCACGGCGGCGCTCACGCTGGCAGGTTTATCCCTGCGCGCGCTGTCGGTGGCGGGAGTGATTGCGTTCGAGCCGCCTCCCCGAGTGGTGGCCGCCTTGGCCATCGCCTACATGGGGTTTTTCCCCGTGGATTATTACTACATCTCCCTGACATTTTTATCGGCCACCGTGCACATGGTGTTTTTCCTGGCGGTGTTGAAGCTGCTTACGGCGAAGACTCCGCGGGATTTCGGATATCTGAAAGCCATCGCCGGGCTGGAACTGATCGCCGCTGCGATTCTCTCCGAGGGGCTGAGTTTTTTGGCATACCTGGCGCTGTTTGTACTGTTCGCGATCGCGACGTTTGCGAGCGGGGAGGTGCGCAGGGCCGCGCGCGCGCAAGTGGTGGTCTCGCGCGGCGGGTTGCAGGCGTTTCCGCGACGCCTGGGCGCGGTATCGGCCTGTCTGTTCGGCGGAATTCTATTCATGACCGTGTGCCTGTTCTTTGTGCTGCCGCGAACCGCGCGGGCGGCGTTCGAACGGTTCGCTCCGGCCAGGTACCGGCTGACTGGATTCTCGAACAAGGTCACGCTGGGCGAAATTGGACGGATCAAACAGAGCAGTGCTGCGGTGATGCACGTACGGTCCTACCAAAGCGAGGGATTTCTGCCCGTGAAGTGGCGCGGCGCGGCGCTGGCGGAGTTCGATGGCAAGACCTGGTTTAATCCGGCGGGCCAGGAACAAGTGGTACAGGTGGATGACGGGCAAGTAGTGGTGCGTTCCGCCACGGAAGGCGCCGCCCGCGGGGCTAATCTGGTTTATCAGGTTCACCTGGAGCCGCTGATCTCCGACACTCTTTTTTTCGCGGGCACCGTGGAGACCATTAAAATTGACGTCCGCTATTTGCGGTATTCGCGGGGCGGCGGGTTTCAAG
>JALYIB010000234.1 GCA_030775965.1 Acidobacteriota bacterium
GCCGGGTCGGCAGTCGGAGCGGTAATGACGGGGCCGACGGTTGGGGGAGCGGCAACCGGGTCGGCAGTTGGCGCTGCGGCGGTGGGGGCTATTCCCGTTACAGCAGCAGCCACCGGTATTGGAACGGTGTCAATCGTAGCCGGTGTTACGGCAGTGGCGGCCGTTGCCACTACCAGCGTAGTCACGGTATTGGCGTCGCCGGCAACTCTGAGTAACCAGTGATACGCGGAGGAACGTGAGCCGCATCCAGTCCCTGGCTCCTGTCGCGGGGGTAGCCCTTCGCTGGATGACGCGAACGGCAATCTGCCTATGTTGCGGATTGGCCCTGTACCGATCCGTTCGCATCGCATTAGCGGACTCGGCCGGCACGCAGCAGGCGATGCGCCTTGAGCCTGCGAATGAAGCGTATATCGCTCGCGATGCGATTCGACGCAACGATGAAGGGGACCTTTCGTCAGACGTCGATTACGAGTTACGCCGAGCGCTCAGTCTGAATCCCGCCGATTCGACCGTGCTGCGGGCACTCGGCTTGCGCGAAGAACTGTCCGGGAATCGGTCGGCAGCCGAACGTAACCTGCTGCAGTCAGTTGCAGTAGATCGCACGTTCCGGCCTATATGGGCTTTAGCTAATTTCTACGCTCGCACCGGTCAGGATGCAGAGCTGCGGCTGGCGGTAAAGCGTTGCTTCGAAATCATTGCGTCGCGAATTGCGGGGGAGCGGGCCGTGCACCCGGAACCCCTTTTCGATCTCTGCTGGAACCGCAATCTGCCGGTACCGCGAGGCACGTGGTTGTCCGTGTCATACGTAGGGTATTTGATGCGGCACGAACGTGTAGACGCGATCGCCGCCGTGTTGCCTGACGCATTGAAGCAGGCGGCCAGCGTCCCGGAATACGAGACGCTCTTGGAATTGTGCGATTTTCTGGTCCGCTCCGAACGGACAGAACCAGCTACAACCATCTGGAATCATCTGGTGAATCGCGGGTTCTTACAGTCAACGCCTCTGAATGCGAGCGCCGCACATTTGATCGCGGATCCTGACTTCGCCTTCCCCGTCTTCGATCAGGCATTCGGGTGGAAGGTTCTTCGCGAGCAAGGCACTTTTGTTTCTTCGGTACCTCACCGGCTCTCTTTCGAGTTTACGGGCAAGGAGCCAGAGAGTTTCCAATTGCTTGCAAAAACGATCCCGGTACTGCCGGGCCACACCTACCGGCTTAGTTGGACCATCGAACGTCCTAGCATGGAAGGCGAAGGAGACACGGATGACGGGTTGTCGCTTCGCATTTCCGGCCGCGCAGGCGAGGGCGTTGCAGTTTGCCCCCTGTGGACGCCAGTTCAAAGCTGCCTGGTCCAGACGCCGCAGAACCGGGATCAGCTTCGGATGGGAGTTTGGTACGATCGCCTTCCAGGAAGTGTACGGATGGAAGGTGTTATAAAAATCTCCGGCTTCAACATGGAATTGCAGCAGTGAAGCCCGGCGATGATCTTCCCGTTTACCGGCTTGCAATCGCGCTAGGCGTACTCCTAGTGGCGGGGTTGTGTGTTGCATGGTCACCGCGATACTGGCCGGCGACGGTGGCCCACGCAGGCATGCTAGTCGCCGCTATAGGGTGGGTGCTAACGGTGGAGCGTGTGCGACCTTTCCCGATTTGGGTGATTGTTGCACTCATTATCTCTTGGGGACCATTTCAGATTGTCATCTCGGAAACGGTAGCCCCGTGGTTGACCGTCGAGTCTTCGCTGACCTGGTTCACGGCCGGCGCCTCCTTCCTGCTGGCGAGCGAAGTATCTCGATCGGCCAGAGGGCGCGAGGTTTTTCTGGACATTCTCCTATGGTCGATTACGGCGCTTGCGGGACTCGCTCTGCTTCAGATCTCCACTGACCCAGAACACGTATTCTGGATCTTTCCGGCGCAGCAGGGCACCGTGGGGACCTTCCATTACAAAAATCAGTTTGCAGCGATGGTGGAACTGGCAGCGCCGGTGGCACTTTATCGGGCGCTTTCCCCGCGGACACGCTTCGCTGGGTCGGCGGCGTTTCTGATACTGTTTGCGGCCGCCGTGGCAAGCGTATCGCGCGCAGGCGTTCTGCTGGTGACCAGCGAACTGGCGATTTCGGCGGTTATTGCAATTCGAAGAAGTGGCGTTAGCTGGAAGAAGGCCGGCGTCGTCGTGTCCTTAACGATCTTGCTTCTGTGCGCAGCGGCGGCGGCTGGAGGATCCGAGGGTATACAGCAGCACTTCCAGGAGCAGGCTCCCTATGCAGTGCGGCAACGCCTTCTGGAGAGTAGTCTCCGAATAGTGGCGGACACGCCTTGGCTGGGATCAGGACTGGGAACCTGGGTTCTGGTCTATCCACGCTATGCCACGTTCGATCCCGGAGTGCTGGTCAACGCAGCTCACTGCGACTGGGTTGAATGGGCGGCGGAAGGAGGATTTCTTTTCGCCGCCTGGATCGCGATACTAATCGCTTCAGTCAGCCGCCAGGCGCTGCGCTCGGTCTGGGGTATGGGCGTCTTAGCCATAGCAATTCATAGCCTTGTTGATTACCCCGCGCGAAAACCGATTCTGACCTTGATCTGGTTCGCTCTGGCCGGAGCTCTGTCCCGGGAGCCTGCAGGTCGTGTTGTCCGTCACCCCGGCGTGCATGCCGGGGCAACGTCCGTAGTGTGCGCCGATCCCACTCGCTAACTGGGGATTCCACTAGGCGTCTAAGGCAAATATCTTGACGATCATAAAATTACCGGCCAAGCTACTTGTGAATATGCGAGGAAAATCGATCTCGTCGTAAGTAAGGGTGGCCGAAAGTGAGTAGATCGCCGTGAGCGCGGCTTCCCACTTCCATTTGATAAAAGCGAGCGTGTGACGAAAGTGGCGAAGCCATGTTAAATGTCGGAATTTCGGCTCGAATCATTGCGGCGGGGAGTGGTTTCTTCCAGCAGGATCCTATTGTCGATCCCCACACCTCATGGTTCGCGGTCCGAGTTCGCGCACGCTCCGAATCGCTCGTTGCATCGACGCTCGTGTCAAGAGGTTATGAGTGCTTTGCTCCAACCTATCTTGCAGAGCGGCAGTATTCAGACCGCGTCAGAACAGTGGAATCGGCTCTCTTCGCCGGCTATGTCTTCTGCCGCTTCAATCCTGGCGAGCTGCTTCCAATCCTTACGACTCCCGGCGTCCAAACGGTGGTCAGCTTCGGGAAAATACTGGAGCCTGTTGCGGACGAATGCATTAGAAGCTTGCGTTTCGCCGTCCTTCACGGCCTCCGCCCGGAGCCTGCTGCATACCTCCGGAACGGCCAGCGCGTCCGAGTGTTAGGGGGAGCCCTCGCGGGAATCGAAGGCTTCCTGGTGGACGCCAAAGATGCTCAACGTCTGGTCATATCCGCCGATATCTTCTGCCGCGCCATCTCGGTCGCGGTCGATCGTGACCAAGTCGTCCCTGTGTAATGAACGAGGACTGGTTGTCCCTGGACAGGAGCTTCGGCCCACTGTTTTATCAGAATCGTCGAACACCCTGAGATTCTTTCGTATGGAGATCCCAAGAATGAAATTTATCGCACTACTTATTGTCCCTTTCTTAGCCGCAGTCGAAGTCGGGGCGCAGCCGCCGCAGCCCTCCGGCTGGACCTCGCAGCGCAATGTCTCGACACCTGGCTCCTCGGGGAACGAGGTATTGCCGGCCCAGACTATAGGAGTCGACGACCTTATCTCGATCGTCGTATTCGATTGTGTCGAACTCACTCGCACTTTCCGTGTCAGTTCCGACGGTACGCTGCCGCTTCCCATCCTGGGCCGTCTCGCCGCAGGGGGACTCATGCCGGTACAGCTCGAAGCGAACATAGCGGAACATTTGAAACTCACGCAGACCATGGTTGACCCGATTGTCAACGTTTCGGTGGCCGAGTATCGCAGCAAACCTGTCAGCGTAGTGGGCGCCGTTCGCGCACCCATCACCTTCCAGGCGATGAACGATACTACCCTGCTGGAGGCTATCGCCCGTGCCGGCGGTCTCGCGCCCGATGCTGGACCGGAAGTTCTCATCACGCGAAGGACGACGAAGGCCGGAGGGCAATCCGAGGCTACTGTGGAGCGGATTTCGGTCCGTCAGATGATGGAATCGGACTCCGCGGCCAGCATTCGACTTAAAGGCGGAGAGGAAGTGCGCGTTCCAGACATTGGTAAGATTTTCGTGACCGGCAATGTCAAGACCCCCGGTTCCTTTGCAATGCAGGGCAATTCGGAAACCACGATTCTGAAAGCTCTGGCTCTAAGTCAAGGCACTTTGCCTTATTCGGACAAAACAGCCTACATCTACCGCAAGGACCCTGCGAGCGGAAAACGGGCTGAGATCCCGGTTTTATTGCAACAGATCATAGCCCGAAAGTCTCCTGACGTAGTCGTCTTTGCCGATGACATCATCTTTATCCCAGAAAATCATGGGCGTAAACTGATGGGCCAGACTCTCGACCGCCTTTCCGGCACTGGTTCGTCCGTTGCTTCCGCTTTAGTGCTGCGCCCTTAAGGTCAGTGCGCCGTCGCTAGGCCCCACTCGGTTTCGAATCCCGACCACCTGACCTCACACCTTTACCATTACCATGCGGATCAAGATCCTCCTCTCATCACTGGGTCGCAAGCGGACGAGTCTTCCGACGTCCTTGCCGTCCGCAGGCACAAAGTCGGACATCATGGCGTACCCCGCCAGTACGCACTCGGATACCCCGCCCCTGCAGGCACCTCCGAAACTCCCCAGCGCTGCATCGAGCAGCGAAGGCCTGGCGACAAGTCCTCCCATCTCATCTTCAAAGCGCCGCAAGCGGACGAGTCTCCCTACGCCCCTGCCCCCCGGAGGCACAGAGTGGGACAACATAGCGTACTCCGCTGGCACACGCTCGGATGCCCCGGTCCCGCAGGTGGATGCGAAACTCCCCGCCACCGCCTCCAGCGGAGGGCTCGCAACAATTCCAATCCCATCTTCAACGCGTCGCAAGCGAACGAATCTTCCCACCCCCTTGCCGCCCGCAGGCACAGAGTTGGACAGCAAGGCGTACGCCGTCAGCGCGCACTCGGATGCGCCGACCCTGCAGCAGGTGGATGCGAAACTCCCCGGCGCCGCCTCGATCAGCGTAGGCCTGGCAACAAATCCAAACTCATCTTCAACACGCTCCAAGCGGACGAGTCTTGCGACACCCTTGCCGCGCGCGGGCACGGAGCGGGAGAGCAGGGCGCCGGCCGCCCGCACGCACTCGGATGCCTCGGTCCCGCAGGTGGATGCGAAACCCCCGGGCGCCGCCTCGTCCAGCGGAGGCTTGGCAACAAGCCCTCCCATCCCGATGATTCCTGAACTATCTGAGTCTCCATCGCGGCGCAACGAACTGGAGCGCATTCCGCGGTATGTTCCCGCGCCCCCGCCTGAGATTGAGACTCAACCCAAGGGCCTGCCCTTTTCTCACTACCTGTGGGTCCTCCGGCAGAATCAGTGGAAGATACTCGGCTTTGTCACGTTCTGCATGTTGGCGACGTGGCTTGTCTGCTCCCGCATGCAGCCGGTTTACGAGGCGACCGCGCGTGTAGACGTTGACCGGCGCGCCCCTACGGGAGTCGTCGGCAAGGACGCCATGGAATCTTCGGTGGGCAACGATTCGGATCAGTTCCTTACCACCCAGATCGAATTGGTTCAGTCCGATGGCGTGTTGCGTCCGGTGGCACAGCGTTACGATCTGCTCAAAAATGAAAAACAACTCGGGAAAACACCGGGGAGCGCCAGCCGCACGGAAAACGCGCCCATCGTTCTCAAGAACCTGAAAGTGGTGCGCCCTCCGAACAGCTTCATTTTACGAATCGTTTACCGTTCCGTCGATCCGCGGCTCGCGGCCGATGTCGCCAACGCAATTGCGGCATCCTACCTCGAGCGGACCTACGATATTCGGTTGAAGTCCACCATCGGACTTTCTAACTTTATGGTGCGCCAGATCGACGAACTAAAAGCCAAGATGGAGAGATCCGGACAGGCCCTTGCGGTCTTCGAAAAGGAGTTAAACGTCATCAATGCCGACGACAAAACCAACATGTTGTCCTCCCGGCTGCTGCAACTCAACGCGGAGTACACCACGGCTCAGGGCGAACGCGTCACGCGGGAAGCGGCTCACAACTCTCTGAAGACGGGAGCGCTCGCGGCAATTCAGATATCGCCGCAGGCCGACTCTCTGTCTAAGCTACAGGAAGGAGTTCTGGCCTCGCGCCAGCGCCTTGCGGAAATCAAGAGCCTCTACGGCCCGAACTACAGCGAGTACAAGCGCGCGGCGAGTCAGTTGTCGGAACTGGAGCGGCAATACAACGAAACGAGGGCTGAGATTGCGCAACGTATAGA
>JALYIB010000235.1 GCA_030775965.1 Acidobacteriota bacterium
TTCGGATTCCACTTACCGGGGGTTCCGTCCATCATTGGACCGTTTGCTTATTCGGATGTGCGGGCGAACGCGGCGATGAACCTGGTGGATTTGTCGGCGTGCAAGGATTTGAAAGCGGTGGAGGAGCGGCAGAAGGCTACCGAGTTGAGTGCGCAGGATGCTCGCGACCTGGTGGTGGAGGCGGCGGCTAATTCTTACTTGTCGATCATCGCGGCGGGGGCGCGGGTGGAGGCGGCGCGGTCGGAAGCGGACACGGCGCAGGCGCTCTATGAGCGCGCCCGCGATCAGCACGCTGCGGGGGTTTCGCCGGCGATTGACGAGCTGCGGTCGCAGGTTGAATGGAAGTCGCGGCAGCAACAACTGCTGGCTTCTCAGAATCAGTTGGCGAAGGCCAAGCTGACGTTGGCGCGCGTGACGGGGTTGCCTCCCTCTCAGGATTTCGAATTATCGGACGCCGCGCCTTACGCTCCGCTGGAGGGGCTGACGCCGGAGCAGATGCTGGAGCGGGCGCACCGGTCGCGTGGCGATTATTTGAGTTTGAAAGCGCAGATACAAGCCGCCGAACTGGCGCGCGAGGCGGCGCTGGCGGAGCGTTATCCCAAGCTGGCGCTGGAAGGAAACTATGGAGCGAACGGGGTTAATGCGGGGCAATTGCACACGACTTTCGAGTTTGTGGGATCGGTGAAGGTGAACGTTTTCGACGGCGGCCGCATTCATGCGGATGCGGCGCAGGCCGAGGTTCGACTTCGCCAGCGCAAGGATGAACTGGGATCGCTCGATCAACACATCGAGGTGGATATTCGCTCGGCTCTGCTCGATCTGAAATCCGCGGCAGATCAGGTGACGGTGGCGCGGGACAACCTAGATGTCGCCAACCAGGCGTTGACCCAGGCGCGCGACCGCTTTACCGCGGGCGTGACGGACAACATCGAAGTGGTGCAGGCGCAGGATGCGGTGGCGAATGCGCAGGAGGCGCTGATCTCCAGCATGTACGCGCACAACTTGGGAAAAGTAGCGCTTGCGCGCGCGGTCGGCATGACAGAGATGAACCTGAAACAGTTTATGGGGAATCAATAAATGAAGAAGATTATCGGATTGATCGTGTTCGTGATTCTGGTGGGGGGCGGCTATTACATCTGGCAGGAAATGCAGAAAACCGAATCGACCGACGATGCGGAGATCGACGGCGATGTGATCGCCATCAGCGCGCGCGTGCCGGGCCATGTTACCGAAGTCACGGTTGAGGACAACCAGATGGTGAACAAGGGGGACGTGCTGGTGAAACTCGACCCGCGGGATTTTGAAATCGCGGTGGAGCGCGCGAAGGCGGATCTGAATAATGAGATTGCCAATCTACAGACTTCGCGCGGCGATGTGCCGCTGACCGCGGCGACCACCGGCAGCACGCTCAATGGCGCGAAATCGTCACGGCAAGAGGCGGCGGAAGCCATCACCTATGCGCAGCAGCAGCAGAGCGTGGCGCAGGCTCGCATGAGTCTGGCGCAGGCCAACGTGAAAGTGGCCGAAGCGAATGCGACGAAGGCCGCGCAGGATGTGGCGCGCTATCAGGCGCTGGTGGCCAAGGACGAAATTTCGAAGCAGCAATACGATCAAGCGGTGGCGGCGTCGGAAGCCGCAAAAGCAACCGTGGATGCGCAAAAGGCGGCGGTGGTGGAAGCGCAGCATGCGGTGGCCGCGGCGGAAGTGGGGGTCTCGCAAGCGCGTGCGAAGCTGGCGCACGCGGACGCGGACGTCGAGGGAGCGATGACGGGGCCGCAGCAGGTGACCATCACGCGGACCAAAGTTTCGGTGGCGCAAGCGAAAGTAGCGCAGCGGCAGGCGGACCTGGATCAAGCGTTCCAGAATCTGCAATACACGGCCATTGTAGCGCCGGCGGCTGGGATCATCGGCAAGAAGAACATCAACGTGGGGCAGAATGTCTCGGCGGGGCAGCAGATGATGGCGATCGTGCCTATCGACAATTTGTGGGTCACCGCGAACTTCAAGGAGACGCAGCTCAAGATCATGCGGCCGGGGCAGAAGGTGAAACTATCCGTCGATGCTTATGGGCGCGATTACACGGGGACGGTCGAGCGCATCGCGGGCGCGAGCGGCGCGAAGTTCAGTCTGCTGCCTCCGGAAAACGCTACTGGGAATTTCGTGAAAGTGGTACAGCGGATTCCAGTACGAATCGCTTTCGATCCGGGGCAGGACCCGAATCATATTCTGCGGCCAGGAATGTCGGTGGTGCCGTCGGTGAGAGTGAAATAACCGGCACGCGATGAGTACAGTAGCCGATCCGATTATTTCCGCGAAGGCTGAATGGCGGCCACGGTTCAATCCTTGGGCAATCGCCATGACGGTGACTCTGGCGACGTTCATGGAGGTGCTGGATACCAGCATCGCGAACGTCGCGCTGCCGCATATCGCTGGCAATCTTTCGATCAGCCAGGACGAGGCGGCTTGGGTGCTCACTTCGTACCTGGTGGCGAACGCCGTTATCTTGCCCATCAGCGCGTGGCTCTCGACGAAGTTTGGGCGCAAGCGTTTTTACATGACGTGCGTGGCGTTATTTGGCGCGAGCTCGCTCATGTGCGGGCTAGCTCCGAATTTTCCGGTGCTGGTGTTCTTCCGAATCTTGCAGGGATTGGGGGGCGGCGGCCTCGCGCCCACGGAACAGGCTATTTTGGCCGACACTTTCCCCACGGAAAAACGCGGGCAGGCATTTTCGGTTTACGGCATGGCGGTGGTGGTGGCTCCGGTGATCGGGCCTACGCTGGGCGGCTATATCACCGATAACTTCAGTTGGCGCTGGCTGTTTTTGATCAACGTCCCGGTGGCGATAGTGTCGTTGGTATTGAGCGCGCGCATGCTGGAGGATCCGCCGTTTTTGGAAGAGCTGCGGAAGAAGATGTTTAGTGTCGATTATATTGGGCTGGGGCTGCTGGCTACGGGAATCGGCTGCTTGCAGGTGGCGCTCGATAAGGGCGAACGCGAGGATTGGTTCTCTTCGAGTTTCATCGTCAGCTTCCTGACCATCGCTGCGATTGCGCTGGTAACGGCGATCATTTGGGAGTATCGCCATCCGCACCCGGTCCTCGACATCCGGCTGTTCAAGAGCAGGAACTTTTCGGTGGCTTGCCTAATGATGTTTATCCTGGGCGCCGCGCTTTACGGAGCCACCGTGCTGATTCCGCAGCTGCTGCAAACCTTGATGGGCTACACGGCGCAGCAGGCGGGCATGGCGCTGTCACCAGGTGGCATCACCGTTATGTTCCTCATGCCCGTGGTGGGCATCATGATCCAGAAGTTCGATGCGCGGTATCTCATCGCGTTCGGCTTCGCGATCACGGCAGTGTCCCTATGGCATATGACGACGTTGAGCCTGGACATGAACTTCGGCTATGCGGTGAAGCTGCGCATGTTCCAAAGCGCAGGTCTGGCA
>JALYIB010000236.1 GCA_030775965.1 Acidobacteriota bacterium
CTCCCGGTCGGGCGTCGGAAGAACATCGGTCGGACGCGCGACCCAAACATAGAGGGTAGGTAGAAGGAAGACGCTCATCATCAGAGCACCCATCAAGCCGCCCACGATGACGATCGCAAAGGGACGCTGCGAATCCGAGCCGATCCCATGCGAAGTCGCCGCCGGCACCAATCCCAGCGACGCCACCAGCATGGTCATCAGGATCGGACGGAAGCGCTGAATGGCCCCGTCGCGCGCCGCTTGCAGCGGAGGATAACCGCGCCCGCGCAACTGATTCATGTACTCCACCAGGATCACGCCGGTCTGCACCGAAACTCCGAACAGCGCCAGGAATCCCACGCCCGAGGAAACGCTGAAATTGGTATGCGTGAAATACATCGCCAGAATCCCGCCCACCGGCGCCATGGCTACGTTCATCAGCACCAGCGACGCCCACTTCATGGACCCGAACATGGAGTACAGGATGAAGAAAATCAGGAGCAGCGTGAGCGGAATAATCACCGCCAGCCGCCGCGCCGAGCGTTTCTGCGATTCGTACTCGCCGGCCCATTCCAAGCGGTACCCGGGCGGCAGCTTGACCTTGGATTCCACGGTTTTGATGGCCTCTTCCACCGTGCTCCCCAGATCGCGCCCGCGCACGCCGTACTTAATCGCCACGTAGCGCGAGTTCCCTTCCCGGTATACTTCCGAAGCTCCGTCCTTCATGCCGATGCTGCACAGCTGCCCCAACGACACACGTTCGCCCGACGCCGCGAGAAGCCGTATATTCTGGATCTGCTCGATGGTGCTGCGGTACTGCGGCTGGTAGCGCACCACCAGATCGTAGCGTTCTTCGCCCTTCAAAACCTGCGAGACGGCCTTGCCGCCAACCGCCGTCTCCACCGCGTCCTGGATGTCGGAAACGTTAATGCCGAAGCGATCGGCCTTGGCGCGATCGACAACCAGGTTTAGATTCGGCTGCCCGATCACGCGAAACAACCCCAGCCCCTCGACGCCGCGAATCTTGCTCATCGCCGCTACAATTTCGTCGCCCTTTTGTTCCAGCAGCGGAAGGTCGGTGCCGTAAATCTTGACCGCGAGTTCCCCCTTCACCCCGCTGACCGCCTCCTCCATGTTGTCGGAAATCGGCTGCGAAAAATTCCACGTCACGCCGGGAAATTGATTGGCCGCCTCGCCCAACGCTTCGATCAGTTTGTCTTTGTCCTGATGGAACAAGGGACGCCACTGGTCCTTCGGCTTCAGATCAATAAAGTATTCGGTGTTGAAAAAGCCGGTGGTATCGGTGCCGTCATCCGGACGCCCCACCTGGCTCACCACCTGCGTGACTTCCGGGAACTTCGCGAACATCACACGGGCATCGTTCATGATGCGAGTGCCTTCGGTGGGACCAGTGCTAGGCGCCAGCGACCCGCGCGCCCAGATCGCGCCTTCGTCCAGATGCGGCAGGAATTCCGAGCCGATGCCGCGCGCGAGCAATAGCACCCCCGCCAGACTCGCCACCGCGGCGCCCACCGTAATCCAGCGCCAGCGAATCGCTAAAGACACTCCGGACGCATACAGACGCGTCAGCAGATTCATCAGCGGATTGTTCCATTCCTTGGTGCCCTTGGGGAAAACTATACTCGCCAACACGGGCGTCAGGAACATGGAAAATAACAGCGCGCCTAACAGCGCAAACGCTACCGTCCACGCCATGGGCCGGAACAGCCGCCCCTCCACGCGTTGCAACGTGAAGATCGGCAGGTAAGCGGTAATGATGATGGCAATTGAAAAGAACACCGGCCGCTGGACTTCGCGCGCTGCCCGGCGAATTTTCTGGCTGACGGTTTCTTCTACTTCCCCGGGATTCGACGGATGGCTCAGCAGCCGCACGATGTTCTCCACCATCACCACCGCGCCCTCGACGATCATGCCGAAATCCAGAGCCCCCAGCGATAGCAGGTTCGCGGGAATATGGCGCAGGTCCAAACAAATGGCCGCAAACAACAGCGAAAACGGAATGGTGAGGGTCACGATCAGCGCGCCGCGCAGGTTCCCCAGAAACACAAACAGAATGACGGACACCAATATGATGCCCTCCGTCAGGTTATGCAGCACCGTGTGCGTAGTCAGCTGCATCAAGTCGCTGCGATCCAAGTGCGGGACGATCTTCACCCCTGGCGGCAGAAAACTTCTGTTGAGAAAAGCGACCTTCTCGTGCAGCGCCTCCAGCACGCCGTCGGCGTCGGCGCCCTTGCGCAGCAGCACGATTCCTGAAACTACGTCCGGATTGTCGATCACCTTTCCCGGCTCGGTGTGCACCGCTTTGCCCACTTGTCCCAGGCGGATCTTGGGCCCTTGCTCGACTCGCGCGAGGTCGCGCACGCGCACGGGAATGCCGCCTTGCGTCTTGAGGACAGTGGCGCCGATGTCGCTGCTGTTTTCGACCAACCCCACCGCGCGCACGTTGATCGCCTGCTCGCCGCGCTCAATGAAACTGCCGCCCGCGTTGATGTTGTTGTTCGCCAGCGCCGTTTCCACCTGGCCGATGTTCAATCCGTAAGCAATCAGATTATGGGGGTCGACATTCACCTGATATTCGCGCGTGGTGCCGCCAAACACCGCCACATCGATCACGTCGGGCACGGATTTCAACTGCTTGGTCAGCACCCAATCCTGCAAGGTCTTCAAGTTCATTACGTCGTAGGCAGGATTGGTGCTCTGCAGCGTGAAAAAGTAAATTTGTCCCACGGGACTGTAATCCGGCCCAATCGTCGGCTGCAGCCCATTGGGCAAATTCACCTGCGACAGTTTTTCGAGCACCTTCTGGCGGTTCAAATCGTTGCTCGACCCATCGTCGAAGACCATCATCACGCTCGACAGTCCGAACAGCGACACCGAGCGT
>JALYIB010000237.1 GCA_030775965.1 Acidobacteriota bacterium
ATTCACGGCCACTTCGCGGCTGCGAATCCACCCGCTGACGCTTCACTCCTCGCGCCAACTCTGCTCGTCAGCCTTCGAAAATACTGACTGGGAAATCAGAGGCTCACTTTTCAGCAGCCTGCTAAGCGCGCTGGCTTTTTCGTCGGCGGGAGGCTCGAAGCCTTCTTTAATCAGCCCTGGGTTTTCCGGAAAATCGAGGGCGTAGAGCCGCAGCTTCTTATCTTCGGGGCTTGGCAGGTCGATTCCCACGCCGTCGCATTGCATGACGCTGCGAATATTTGCCGAGACCTCACGCAGCACGTCGCGCAAGTTGAGAGTCGACACCACGCGATTCGTTAAGTCTAGAAGGAGCTCCAGGCGCTCCTGTGCGCGCTGCGACGCCTGAAAATTAAAGGCGTCATCCATCGCCAGGGCGATCTGGTCGGTGACTAGCGAGCAGAATCGTACCTCTTCCTTGGAATAGGCGTCGCGATGGACGCTTGCGATCATCAGGCTGCCGAGGCGCCGGTGAGCGGTGCTTAAAGGAAAGGCACAGATTGATTGCAATCCGGCCTGGCGCATTAGGTCGGTCGAGGCGGGAAAGCGGGTCTCGCCATCTAGATTGGGGAGAGCCACCGTCTCTTGATTCCGGTATACCCAGGCTGCCAAGGTCTCTTCTTTGTCGATCTCGGAAGGTGTCGAATCAGGCTTGCGGCAGCCCGAGCACATATGCCAGTGAACCTTATTGGAGCTCTCGTCATACTGCGCAATCGCATCAAACTGAACGACTTGACCGAGCTCCTTGATCAGCAGCCGGAACAGGTCTTGGGGTTCTTTCTGCGCGCGAACGGAGGCCGCAATGCGGATCAGGGACTCGTATCTTGCCGCCGTAGACTGATATGATTCCATTTCCAAGACTGGCGAAGTCAACATTTTTCGGAATCCCGCCTCATACGTATTGGATGTTGACCGTCCGCAGAGGATTCGCGAGAATTTTGGGAAGATCCATCCATAGAAACTAGAGCGCTCTTAAAGGAGATGGTGCTCTCCCAAATGTTGTTTCGTCCAGCGGAGAATTGTGGCGCGATCTTCATAATCAGCTTTAGATTTTGATCTGTAAGGCCTAATATTTAACGATTTTCGATTCGTTAGGCAGTGTCGGGAGTCGCTATTGTGCTGGATCTGATCGAACACGCGGCAACGCTGAAGACCTGAGGTTTCCGTCGCTGGCGTGGCTGTAGCAACCAAACTCGAAACATCACCGAATGAGAGCCGCAAACGTCCGGAGATCGGTCGCGTCGACATCGGACACCGCCCAATAGCTCATGTTGTGTTGCGCCCAGTGGAGCAGATGGTAACCTCCCAGTTCGCGGAGCTCCGCTTTCGAATCCGCGCCTGCCGAAGGCGACACATACAAGTCGATCACATGCTGGCGGCGGCGGTAGACGATCGCAGCGGCCGGCTGCTGACGGATCACTTCGAGACGCCCTCCGATGAGAATGAAGTCGTCTTTGTTCAGATCCGGAACCGGGGGTGAGAAATCAGTCTTGCCTTGAAACCACGGTTTGACAGTGTGCTGATCTGAACTGGGCACGTCCACCTGATGGACCGATTGGAGTGCCCGGAGGTGATTGTCGAGAATTTCGGCGGCGAATGCGTCGTTCTCTCGACTGCTTCGGAGCATGGGGATCGAAATAGCCAGTATAACGACGACAATCGCCGCGGCGGCCATTACGGACGGCCGGAGCCAGTTCGCGCTCCACAAACGAGACGGCGGTTTCTGTTCCTTCAGAAACTGGGCCGCGAGCTTCCGTTCCAGCGTGACACTCGGCGAATACGCCAGATCCGCCGCGGCGATTTCCTCACGCAGTTTCTCGAGCGCCGCGTATTGGGTGGAACAAAGGCGGCAGTTGGATAGATGCAGATCAATGCTGGCGGCGCCGGCCATATCCAACTCATTATCCAGACGGGCGTTTAAGAGCGGTCCGGCTTCACGGCAAGTCATGTTGCACCTCCTTTGAGCCGCCGAGTTCCACCAGCAACAGGTTTCGTGCCCGCGACAGCCGCGACATCACGGTCCCCATGGGAATGTTCAAAACCGCTGCGATCTCCTTATAGGAGAGGCCTTCGATTTCGCGCAACACAATCGCCTCGCGGAATTCCGGCTCCAAGTGCGAGATCGCTTCATGTACTTGGCCGCGGCGCGATTCTGCCAGCAACCTGCGCTCGGGGTCAGGCGAATCGTCCTGTGGCTCGTATCCAGGTTCGTCCAAGGTCATCGTAGGGGACGATTTGTAACGCCGCAGGAAATCCATCGCGGTATTCCGGACAATCGATAACATCCAGGTCTTAGCTTCGCTTCCACGGAAGCTCTCCTGGGCTTTGTACGCCTTCAAGAAAGACTCCTGTACGATGTCCTCGGCGTCGTGGTCGTTGCGCACCAGCCAGCGCGCCAGGTTATACGCGGCTCGCATATGCGGCCACATGGTCAGCTCGAAGATTCTGACCTTGGTATCCACGGAGTCCTTTCCAAAGTAGAAGTTCTCTCCAGTTTCGCGTAGTTGACGCTCGCATAAGAGTCCGCCCCACTTATGGACGTGGCGCGTCGCGAAATTATTCCCGAGTTAGCGGCCGGGAATAAATGAGCTGGGTAGCGAGTCTCCCGCTATGAAAGCGGCCGCGCTCCGGCCGCGACAGACAGAAAGGCATTCATTATGACTGAGAAAAAAAGAGACGAACGGGAAGGCGTGGCGGGCATTCTTACCCGCGATATCGACAGGCGCGGCTTCCTGAAATGCATGCAGTGGGCTGGAGCGGGAGTGGTTTGGAGTTTCGCGGGCGGCGTGCCGGCATCTCGCCTGCTGGGCGCACAACCCGCAAAGATGCGCTCGGAGGATTTCGCTTTTGTCCAGATCAGCGATAGCCACATCGGGTTCGACAAGCCAGCGAACGCCGACGTGAACGCCACTTTCCAGGCCGCGGCGGACAAGATCAACGCGCTGGACCGCCAGCCCGACTTCATCCTCCATACCGGGGATCTTTCGCACCTGGCGAAGGACAGTGAGTTCGATACCTTGGATCAGCTCCTCAGGGGCGTGCGCCAGAAGCAGGTCTTCTTTGTCCCGGGAGAGCACGACTTGCTAGGCGACGACGGCAAGCAATACATGGAACGTTTCGGCAAGGGCACCACGGGCCGGGGCTGGCAGAGCTTCGACCACAACGGGGTCCATTTCATTGGGCTGAATAATTCGGCGCAGCTCGAGGGCATGGGCGCGCTAGGGGACGAGCAGTTGTCTTGGATCAAGAGCAATGTGGCGAAGCTGGGGGCCAGCACTCCGGTCGTGGTCTTTGCTCATATCCCGCTGTGGGCCGCGTACCCGGAATGGGGCTGGGCCACCAAGGATAGCGCGCAAGCTCTCGATATG
>JALYIB010000238.1 GCA_030775965.1 Acidobacteriota bacterium
TCAGAAGTTTGGGCAGGAGTTGGCTTCTTCGGAGGGTACATTGGTGGCGGTTTGCTAGGCTGTGGGTTAGGCGTTTTGCTTGCGTTACGCATTCGGCGCTCTGCTGCTGTCAAACACCCGGCATAGCAGTGCTTCCCAATCCGCCGGTCACGAATGACGGCGCCCCGTAGACATGGCTTCGGCCATCATGCGATCCACCGTCTGCAGATCCGCGGGCGCGCCTTCGAGTTTGCGCTTGTAAAGTGCATGAAGTATCAACTCGGCCAATAGCGCCGCGGTCCTTGTCTGTTGATGGGTTTCAAGACCGGGATCGACCAGCAGATTCGCAAGATTCTGTGCATCGCCCGTTTCATACTCGTTGCCCAGGCGAATTTCATCCAAGGGATTCCAGCGCACCGTGTTGGTAGGTGACGCCGGCTCGAACCGCATTCCGTAGGCACCCTCGACATGTTGGAATTGCTTGACGGACTCATTGTTGTTAAACACAGGTTCCTCCGCTATTTGTCGGTCAGAGTTCGTCGATTCGCCCAATCCGCCGAACTGGCTAGTGTGATGTGGAAATGGTCAAAGGCTCCACGTCGTCCGCCGAAATCGTATCCACCGGCCTTCGCATCCGCGACGCCGCCTCTAGTATCGCGGAGACGGCCGCCGGATATTGGCTCAGTGCGCCGCGCAGCTGATGCATCTCGCGCTCCTCCGTGATGCGGATGCCGCCGGGGCGGCGCATCGCGCTTTCCAATTCGGTTTGCCGTTTGATCAAACGCAGTGCTTCAATTAACGGTTCCATGCGGGATCTCCTTTGAATTGCCATTCTAACTCATTAGGTGGTAGCCGCGCTGCCGACGGCGTTTGGCGACGGCGGCCAGTTGGAACAATGCGTCCTCTATCGACGCCGCGGGCGTTGCACGGTGGTCCTAAGCGGCTGCCACTCCGACCATTGACTTGGGTGAGGAGCCACCGGTGCCAGAGGTCCTGCTCCAGGTGCACGCGGAAGTATCGCGTCCCACGCGTCCAGCGCAACGTGATCCAACTCGCGGTGTCGATCGATCTGGAGTCTGGGCCGGCCCGGCCTGACGCCATCATCGGATTCGCCTCGTAGGGGATTTCTTAGCGCGTTTCTTGTGGCGCGCCCGCGGCGCCGCACGTTGCCCGGACTTCGTTGTCGTCTTTGCGGCTTTGCTCGGACGTCCCGTGGAGGTCACAGCCGCGCGGCGGCGGGGTGCCCCCACTGTGTCCATGGGCTCCGCCTTCGGTTTCCGGCGGGAGCGGTGCTTGGCGACGGCGCTCGCGATCAAAGTGGCGAGTTGTCGACGGTATTGCTCGACCTGAGTCTCGAGGTCGGCGATCCGCGTGTCGCAGACACTAAGGAGCGCTTGATCCCGGGCGAGCTTCTTCGAGAGCAGGAGCAGATGGTCACGCGAATCGGCGAGCGCCCGCTCGCGCTCACGCGCCTGGGTATCCATCTCCTTTTCACGCAGATCGAACGAGTGTTTCTTGATCTCGTTCTCGAGTTGAATCTGCTCAAGCCGCTCGCGGGCGGCATTGTCGTCGTGCACGGCCGCCTCCCCGGCGAGCTTCAAGGCGCGCTGCCACATTCCGTCCGCAAGATCGGCGATGTCGGGCGGCATGCGCGAGAGGGCCGCGGGATCTCCGTCGATACGGGCGCCTAGGTTCTGCCAAAAACGTTTGAGGGCGTCCGCGATGGTGTCTGGGGAGCCGCCTCCCAAGGCCTCACGGATAGTCTCGACGGTCGGTCGGCGCCCGGTTTTCAAGATGACGATGGCCGCGCGCTCGACGTCGCCGTAGGACACGTTCTTTCGCGTCCGTCCCTCACCGTAGGCCGTGGCTGGTTTTTTGTTCATGCCTTATATTACATTAGGGCTAACCTAATATAATGCCACTTAGTACAATGGATAATAGACGTTATCGCGGGTATGGTGCAATGCGTGTTAGAGTACAACTATGAAATCGCCCAGAAACCGGCCTGAATCTTTTGCGGTGACAACGCCTGCGCAACCGGCGAAAAAGCCGTTGGAGCGCCTGCAGGAATGGCAGGGGATGGCCGAGGGCGCCTACTCGGCAAACACCCAGCGGGCGCAGAAGGCGGACGGGGCGATCTTCCAAGTATTCTGCGAGGGTCGCGGCGAGTCGTTTCTCCCGGCGGACCCGACCACCATCCGCGCGTTCATCGAGTACGAAGTGAAAGCCGGCAAGAAGCCGGCGACGGTAAGGCGGTATATCGCGACGATTGGGCGGGCACACGTCGGCGCTGGGCTATTGAATCCCTGTTCCAGCGAAGCAGTGCGGTTGGGATTAAAGAAGATGGGCCGGGAGACCTCGGCCCGGCAGGCGCAGGCGCGGGCCTTGGGCTGGAAGGAGATCAAGGAATTTATTGGGAGCGCGGGCAAGGGGCTCCGAGCGGA
>JALYIB010000239.1 GCA_030775965.1 Acidobacteriota bacterium
ATGAAATACAACCCGCGCATCAACGAGCAAGCCGCGCGCGTTGACGGCATGGCGTGGATTCATCCCTATCAGCCCGACTCGCTTTCGCAGGGCGCCATGCAGGTCATCTCCGAACTCGAACGCTGCCTGCTCGACATCACCGGCATGGATGCCATCACCCTGCAGCCCGCCGCCGGCGCGCACGGCGAGTTCACCGGCATCCTGATGATGCACGCCGCGCTCGCCGCCAAAGGCAACCCGCGCAAAAAGCTTCTGATCCCGGACTCCGCGCACGGCACCAACCCCGCCACCGCGCACATGGCCGGCTACACGGTCGAAAACATTCCGTCAAATGCGCGCGGCATGGTGGACGTAGAAGCGCTCGCGCGTGCGATGAATGAAGACGTGGCCGGAATGATGGTCACCAATCCCAACACCATCGGCGTGTTCGAAGAAAATATCAGCCAGGTGGCGGAGATCCTCCACGCCAAAGGCGCGCTGCTTTACATGGACGGCGCCAATATGAACGCGCTCGCCGGGATTTCGCGCCCCGGCGATTTCGGCGTCGACGTGATGCACCTGAACCTGCACAAAACGTTTTCGACCCCGCACGGCGGCGGCGGCCCCGGCTCGGGTCCAGTAGCCGTGAAACAACATCTGGAGCCCTTCTTGCCGATCCCGCGCCTGGCCCGCGTCAACGATCAGTGGGCCTGGAACTATGATCGTCCACAATCCGTCGGCCGCGTCCGCGCCTTTTACGGAAACTTCGGCGTGCTGGTGCGCGCCCTAGCCTACATCATGGCCCACGGCGGCGACGGCCTGCCGCGCGCGACCTTTGACGCTCTACTCAACGCCAACTACATTCGCAAGCTGCTCGAGCCGTACTACGACATGCCGTATAACGAACCCAGCATGCACGAGTGTGTCTTCAGCGACACGCGCCAGTCGAAACTCGGCATCGACACCATGACCATCGCCAAGCGCCTGATCGATTACGGCTTCCACCCGTACACCGTAGCTTTCCCGCTCATCGTCAAAGGCGCGCTCATGATCGAGCCTACAGAGACCGAGAGCAAGCGCGAACTCGACCTCTTCTCCGACGCCATGATTTCCATCGCGAAAGAAATCGAAGAGACCCCGGACCTGGTCAAGACCGCCCCGCACACTACCCGCACCGCGAAAGTAGACGAAGTAACCGCGGCACGCAAACCCATCGTCAGGTGGAAACGGCCGAGCTGAGCGCTATTCGCAGTGAGCGATTTGTTCCGGACGCGGTTTTAGCCCGCACCCTCCAAATGGGCAACGCTTAAGATGAATGGGGAAATACGTCCACTCCTGATCGTTGAGGACGGCATAGTGAGGCAGGGCTTCCGGGTAGAATCCCTTCATTGAGACGCTTAGAGTATAGTTTCCTGGAGTCAAATTGGAGAAGACAAAGTGACCCGCATCGGTGGTCTTGGTCATGCATCCAGCGCCGTTCAAAGTTACGCTGGCGCCGATGATCGGTGAACCGTTGCCATCAAACACCGAACCTCGCAGCGTGCTGGAAGCGTCTCCGGGCGCCAATCGGTGTATGACATCGACTGTTGGCTCTCCGCATCCGCCACCCACAATTAAGAACACGGTCGCGAGTGACATCTGTTGACCAGCCAACAATCGAATTCCGGACTCTTGCCACATCCTGAATCCCGGTCTGCCCACTTCCAGGCGATACGTCGCCGGTGGTATATCGGCGAGCCGGAACTGTCCTAAATCGTCGGTCTCGACAAAGAAACGCAGACCCTTAGGTTCTTGGGAGTCAAGCAGTACCCTGGCGTTCGGTATCAGAAGCCCAAAGGGGTCGGTGACAGTACCCGTCAGCGTGGCTGTTTGCTCCTGTGCGAAACACTCCAGCGCGCTCAGTAATGCAATCGATAACGTACGCCCGATCACGTCACCATGTTACTCAATTGTGAGTAGCTGTGTTCCCCTTATCCATTCCATGCAATGACTGCCAGTCCTAGGATTTCATCAAAATGCCGATCTCTGCTGGCGAATGTTAGACCGTGATGAAGGGCGATGGCAGCGATCCACATGTCATTTTCCGGAAGCGGTGTTCCCTTCAGCCTAAGAGCGCTCTTGAGGCGTCCATATTCACGCGCAATGGCAAGAGTGCATGTGAGCACGACCTTACCATCCAGGAATTGATCGAGGACCGCGCGGTTTGCCTCCGGCCGCCCCGAATGCGATGCTCCGAAATATAATTCGCCGACGGCGATGACAGGAACGAAAACCTCGGCGGAGGCCGTCAATGCATCTAAGGATGGACCGTTCGCGTTTTAGCAGCCCAATGATGATGTTTGTGTCGAGAAGAAATCTACCACTCACTGGGATCGATGCCTTCGCAGGCCGCTTCAATCGCTCGGGTCATTTCGGCTGCCGACCTGTCGTCTAGAACGGCAGTAAGTGACGACAGCAATAGAGCGCCGTTTTCTCCACGCGGGAAAGCGTGTTCCAGTTCCTCGACGTATACCAGGAGTTGCCGTTGCCGCTCGGGGGGAAGAGACTCCACTCGGCGCATGATTTCGCTCTTGAGGTCCATGGCGATTCCCCTCTACTTCTCTAGAATAGACGATGCTGCCTTAGGACAGTTCTGCCCCTCCCCCGGCACCACAATCGCCATGATCTCGATCTTACAGAACCCAGCCTGATCGATCGACAGTGTGTAACTCCCCGCATCCGCGATCCGTGGAAATTGAAAAGTTCCTTGCTCGGTAGTCTTGGTCCAGTACAACGGCGTTTTCTCGCTGCGCAGCCACAACCTCGCCGCGATGATGGGTCCGCCGAGTTCGTCCTAGACCGATCCGCTCAACGACGCCAAGGGCGTTTGCGCGATGCACACGACCGCAGCGAGGAGCGCCAGCGAGACGCGCTTCATTTCGCGCCAGTGCTCACGTACGTCCGGATGACCTTGTCGACGTAGTCTTGCGTTTCCGGGTAAGGCGGCATGCCGCGGTAGCGGTCGACCGCGCCCTCGCCGGCGTTATAGGCCGACAACGCTTTCACCACGTCGCCATCGTACTTGATCAGCAACTCGCGCAGCAGCCGCGCGCCCGCGTCGATGTTCTGCGCGGTGTCGCGCGGGTCGGCGTCGAGCATGCGGGCAGTCGCCGGCATCAGTTGCATCACGCCCAGCGCGCCCTTGGGCGACACCGCCTCGGGACGCAACGCCGATTCGACGCGCGCCACGCTCTCGACCAGGGTCGGCGGCAAACCGCTGCGGATGGCGGCGTCGCGTACTAGAGTCCGTGTGTCGCGAACGGGCAAAGGTGTGTCCACTCTCGGCGGCGCAACCGGAGGCGCGATGTATTCTTCGGCTTCAAACGACGCTACCGATGCGGCGGGGACTTCAGTGACGCCGTCCTTGGTATAAAGGCGCACGCTGCCTCCTGCCGCCTCATGCCGCTCGGCGTGGATGCGGAAACCGTTGGCCAGCACGGCGTATTCGCCGGCCCATGCGGGCAGCGCCAACAGGAGACTGAGGAAAAGTTTAGACACGAATCGCTACCAGGTTAGACGCATACGGCAGGCCGGGCGTGGAGACCATTTTTTCATCCCCGGGACACCGCCAGCAGGGCGATCCCCCCGGCCAGGAGGATCAGCGTGACCAGCATCAGTAATCGGGGCCGCTCAGCGCCCTTGCATTCACGCCAGATCAACAGGCCACAGGCTACGGCGAGCACGGGCCCGCCCTCGCTCAAGCCGTAGCTGAGCCCCGTGCCATTGCGGGGCGCCGACAGCGCCAGCATGCCCGTCAGGAAACCGGCCCCGGCCAGGATTCCGCCCAGGAGTCCCAGGCCATGTTCTTTGGAGGTGCCGGAGAAATAGTCACGAAATACGACGGGCGCGCCGGCCACTGGAAAAGCGAAAAAGAACGGAGACAGCAGTCCCGTGCAGCCTAAAATACTGGCGGCGAAAAGTAAGGTTACGCCGTAGGGCGCAACCGCGTTGTCTCCAGCGCGTCCCAGATCGAGCAACGGATGGAATAAGCCGAAGGCCAAGCCACCTACCGCCGCCAACGCAAGCGGCAGCGGCGCCCCCGGCGATCCCGCGGGCCGTTTGCTTAATTTCACGCCAGGGTCCGCTTGCAGAGCGGCTTGCTTGACGGCTTTCGCCCGCGCCGCCAGATATTGGCTATACGCGAACGCCGCCAGCGCCCCTGCGGCCAGCAGCAGCGCGGCGCCGGCCAACGCGACCAGCATTCCGCTGGGCGAAGCGAAAATCCACGCGCGAACGGTCGCCACCGTGAGC
>JALYIB010000240.1 GCA_030775965.1 Acidobacteriota bacterium
CTTCCGCGTCACCGCCCCCTTCTACGGACAAGTGCCGCAAAAATTAGAGGGCATCTGTCCCGTGGTAGCCAGCTACGGAGCCAAAGATCGCCGGCTAGTCAAGGACGCCGCCCGTTTAGAAAAGGAACTCCCCGCCCTAGGGATTCCTTATGACATGAAAATCTACCCGCAAGCCGGACACGGTTTCATGAATCGCCGTCCCAACCCGGTCATTGACTTCGTAGGCCGCGCCGCCGGAGTCTTCTACGAACCCTCCGCCGCCGCCGATGCCCAACAGCGCCTCTTGGCCTTCTTGAAGCAACACTTGTAGAGCCCGCTACTGCAGCCGCGCCAGCTCTTCCACGTACAGCCGGTTGTGCGGAAATTGCTGCGCCAGCCCCGTCAGGATCTCGCGCGCCTTCCCCGTATCCTTGCGGCGCAGCGCATCCACCGCCAGCAGCAGCCGCGCGTAAGGTTTCAGGTAGTGCCCCTTTTCCGCCGTGAGCGTGAGCCGCTCCACCCCCACCTCGCGGTCGGTTTGTGCGCCTGCCAGTTGCAGGAACCAGCGCACCGGTGCGGCCTTCAAACTCAGCATGTAATTTTCGACGCCCACCGCCAGGTGCGCATCGTAATACGACGGATCGATCGTCAGCAGCCGCTCCGCAATGGCACGCCCGCTCTTCACCGACGACAGCGCACTCAGATCGCGTTTGTCGATCAAGCCGTCAAAATCGGCGCGCAGCCCCAGCACCATTACCGCTGCGAACAGCGCGTTACTGTCCCGCGGCATCCCGTGCAGAACGCCCGCCGCCAGTTTATCGGCTTTCGCCAGATCCGCATCGAATGCCTTGCGCACCGCCGGGTCCGCATTCAGTTTCTGATGCTGCCCGCGGAAGTTTTCATCATGCAGAAAGAATTCAGACTGCAGAATCTTGAGCCGGTCGAATTCGGCGAACAAATACGCGGCTGCGTCCGACACCGGAGCCAGTGGATCGCCCGGATACACCTGCTCGTAATCCGAAAAAGTCTTATGCGCCGCCGGGAACTGCAAATCGTACATTTGCAGGTAACCGGCATCGAGCCCCGGAGCGCTACCAATGTCCGCCGCGCTGCTTACGCCGGCCGCCAGCAACAAGGCCAGCGCGACAATAACAGCCATCCTCATTCGTCTACTACTATAGAAGACGCGACCATGCCGAAACCCGTTGCTCTTTGAACTGCCCGGGTTGGTTTTTCTGCCGCGCAACATTTGCTTGCCTGCTGGCTGCCCGCTAATTGAAAAGCCGCTTGCATCACTCTGAAATCGTGCCCAATCGGTCAAGCCAACGTGGCTAAGGCCCGAAGGACTTCAAACAGATCGCCCGCAAGGTTGTTCCGAAGGCAATAGGCGAGATGCCCAAGGAAGAACCGTCAGACCCCGAATAAGGACGCTGTGGCGGTTACGCTCGGGCGTCTAGGCGGGCTCAAGGACGGCAAGGCGAGAGCGGAATCGGTGACGCTAGAGAAGCGCAAAGCTATCGCGAAGAAGGTGGCTGGGGCGCGCTGGCATCAGACAGGCTCCAACCCCGGCAAGTAGGGCCCATTTTTTTCCGCAAACGGGTCATCGGCTATTGGTCTCGGCTCTCTGGTGCGCGCGCGGATGCCCTTAATAAAGGCCGATGCAACGTAATATCTGCCCCTCCGCTCTCCGTCTGAAATTAGGAGACCGCTATCCACCAGAAGTTTCAGATCGCGGCTAGCTACGAAATCTGAAACTTCTGCGATCCCTCGATATGTGGCATTTCTAACTTTGTATCCAGCCGCGGCATCGGCTACGGCAAAGATTGTTCTCTCGGGGAGACGGCGGATTGAGATTTCATGTTCCAGAGCGTCCCACAGTCTCTCGGTTTCCTTGATCCTGCAAACTAGAGTGTTAGCTTGCCGATAATGAGCCTTGAGACAAAATTCCAACCAGGACCGAGCATCGTTTTGGGGTGACCATTTCCCCTGGCCGACCTTTGCCAGCACATCATAGTAATCTGGCGTGTTGCGTCCAAGGTATTCTTCGATACTGCAAAATTGCGGCTGAAGAATGCCCTCTCTGGCGAGAATCAGCGTTTGAATACACCGCGCCATCCGGCCATTGCCGTCTGAAAAAGGATGAATCATCGCTAGATTTAAGTGGCCCATCGCGGCCCTAACAATCGCGTGTTCGGCTTGAGTACTTTGATTCAGAGATTCAACCAATTCGCGCATCAGCCCTGGAACGAAATCAACATCTGGCCCTTCGTAGACGGTCTCCTGCCTTTGGTCGTCGCGGACAAATATCGAGCCGGGACGCCAACGTCCCGGATGTTTGCTCAGATCGTACTTAAGCATCATGAAATGCATACTACGAATGAGATTTTCTCCGTAAACGAAGAAGGGATCGTCAGCCAACGCGAGGACATAGGTCATCGCGTCCCTATAGCCCTGTATAGCGGACCAGGTTTCCTCTTTCGCGTCGAGTGGTTCTTCCCCCTCAATCGCGGCTATGGCATCTTCCTGGGTCACGTCATAGCCCTCGATGCTGTTTGAGCCTCGAATTGCCCTGGCTAGGTTGTTTCGACGCAGCAACCCGTCCCATCGCCTGGGGGTGCGAAGAGTGTGCTTTAGCTTGTCCCTAGTGGCAGAAATTTCGTCAAGTACACTCAAATCTAGGGGCGTCAATTTTGGGGCTGTGAAAATCATGATTGATAGTCAATTGCAATTCGACTCCAAGTAAGATACTATCATACTATAAGTTCATTAGTAATTGATTATCTGCTGTTCGATATGAACCAGCGAGACAGCAGAGCAGGTGTCACTCATCCCCCAAAGGCGAAATGCCCCCTCGGCGCATGCTGGAAGAGCCTCCGAGAAGTTGTCCACCCAGAAGGCGACCATCAGTGACACGGGCGTGAATACCCAGAATACAATTGCGACCGACCGTGCCACTTTGCGGGAGTATTCTCGGTTAAATGCAGCCTTAACTCCCGTCACTGACCGGTCACTGACCACATCCTGACCAGCTCTTGGGTTCGTTTGGTAATTTCACATGGTACTCTTCTGATGGCTAAGCCGTTCGGCCTTGACGTCCCTCACGGGCGTATGCTAAATTTCAACGGCTGGCGGTCAGAAGTTTAGATTAGTCTCAGGAGAACACGTTCATGAAGCGCACACTGTTTGCGTTGGCCCTTGTGGCTGGCGCGTTGGTAGTTTCCAGTGGCCGGGCCTACGCCCACCACTCCTTCGCCGCGACCTATTTTGAAGACAAGACCCAGAAGGTGGAAGGCAACCTGGTTCAGTTCCTGTATCGCAACCCGCACTCTTTCGTGCACGTGGAAGCTCCCGATGAAAAGGGCGTCATGCAGCGCTGGGCCATCGAATGGGGCGCAGGCGGCCAGCTCGGCCGCCAGGGCGTAACCCGTGAAACCTTGAAGCCGGGCGACCACGTGATCATCACGGGCAACCCGGGCCGCAACCCTGAAGACCACCGTCTGCGTATGGTGAACATCACCCGTCCGTCGGATGGCTGGAAGTGGGGCGGCACCTTCGACTAAACTCCCTCCGCCAGCGGTTCGTTGGATTAAGATTGTGATGGCTGCTGCGGCGCCGTTTTTGATGGGCCAACGAGCCGAATGGCGATAGCTGGCTAGTGGTCACGACCGTGGTGGACGACCCGGCGTATCTCACACCAGCCCTTCCTCACCAGCTCATTTTAAGAAGCAGAACGACCAATCCGGTTGGGACCCCTCCGCGTGTGCAGCGCGCTAGCGGGATAGCGGCCGGTGCTTACTTCGGTTAAAGTGTAAGATTGTGCCGCAGATGTGTGCCCTCGCGGATTTATTTAAGGAGTTGTTTTTATGGATATGACGCATGTGCACCTTCTTCTGAATCACGTCCCCACCATTGGTTTCGGGATCGCGCTGGCGATGTTCGTCATCGCCCTGCTGATGAAGAACGCCGAACTCAGGCGCGCCGCCCTGGTGCTGTTCGTGGGCGTCGGTATGCTCACCATTCCCACGTATGTGAGCGGCAACTCCGCGGCCGAAGTGATTTGCGAAGGGGGCACCCGCGCTCTCGTCTGCACTGATTCTTTGGTGTCCAAAACTTTGATTCAGACCCACGAAGGCGCCGCTCTTCTGGCCTTCAGTGCGATCCTGCTCACCGCCGCCTTCGCTTGGCTCGGCCTGTGGCAGCTCCGCCGTACCTCGAACGTGGAAAACTGGACCACCGGCTTGGTGCTGATCATGTCGCTCGTGGCCTTCGGCCTGGTCGCGCGCGCCGCCAACATCGGCGGTGAAATCCGCCATTCCGAAATCCGCGCGCTGCGGGAACAAATCATGCCAGATGGCAAGAAAATGCAAGTTCCCATGGAGATCACCACGCCCGAAGGCCATTTCGCGCGCAAAGTGGGAGCCTTGGTGCTGAGCCTTCCCTACGGGTGGCCGTCGCTCGAAACCCTTCACTTCATCGGCCTGTCGCTGCTGATCGGCGTCGTCCTGCTGATCGACCTGCGCATGCTGGGCGTCATGAAGAACGTAGCCTTCCCGCCCTTGCACCGCCTGCTCCCGTGGGCGATTTTGGGATTCGGCATCAACTTGGTTTCGGGCATGCTGTTCTTCGTGGCCTCGCCCGAGCAGTACGCGCACAACATCGCTTTCATCTGGAAGTTGATCCTGATGATGCTCGCCGGCCTCAACGCTTTCTACTTCACGCTCTTCGATGAAGCCTGGGTGCTGAAGGCAGGCGAAGAAGCCCCTTTCGCCGCGAAAGCGATGGCGCTGTCGGCCATCGTGCTGTGGGTGGGCGTGCTTTATTTCGGCAGCATGCTGCCATTCATTGGAGGAGCGTTCTAAGTGCCGTTAGGTCTTGAAGTCCTTCTAGTAGTGCTGGCCGTGACCGCGATATTCGCGGTGTTCGGCTATCTGATCGACAAAAGCGCGGAGCGCGAAGAACGTAAAGAGGGACGCTAGCCATGAACTTTCTAAATACGCTCGAGCAAATGCCCTTCAGTACCTGGGTGCGCGAATCCAGTTCCATCTGGGCGTTCCCGACGTTTCTAGTGGTGCACACGATCGGCATGTCGGTCGTGGCCGGTCTCTGCGCCATGATCAGCTTGGCGGTGCTGGGCTTCTGGCCCAAAATTCCGCTCCGCCCACTCGAGCGCCTGTACCCGCTGATCTGGATCGGCTTTTGGGTCAACGCCGTCACCGGCACGGTGCTGCTGATCGCGGACGCCACAACCAAACTCACCAACTGGGATTTCGGTATCAAGATGGGTTTCGTATTCGCGGGCGTCTGGCTGATCACTCGTACCCGCAAACAGATCTTCGGCAGCTCCGAGATCGACCGCGGCCTGCTCCCCAGCGGCGCCAAAGGCCTGGCCTGGGCCTCGCTCATCTGCTGGTTCGGAGCCATCACCGCAGGGCGCCTGCTGGCTTACCTCGGCCCCGTGTCCGGCCTCAGCGGCGTGACGAATAAGTAGGGGCGGTCGGCATCGCTGCAGATTCTTTCGCGATGGACCGCGGCATGGTTCGCGATAGACGAGGAGCACAACGTCAGGGTCCGGCAAATAGATTGAGCCGGTGTTGTTTGAGGTAGTCAAGCTTTTGCTTTAGACGTGTGCGGCCGGCATCGGGATAAACTCGAAAATTCGTAAGTGAGTCGCAGTATGCGACGTCCTCTTTTTGCTTATAGCAGGCTGCCCAAGCACGCTTTCCGTTCGCAAACCAATCCACCGTCCGGGGTTTGTGAACATGGCCCGGAAGCAAGAGGAGTACGAAAAGCGCCAGCAGAATGTTGCGCAGCGGCTCCTCGTTCATTGTCAGGAGGAAAAAGTACATTGCAAGAAAGGCCGGAATAAGCAATGTTGTGTAGCGTGATGGCTGGGCGGCGGCAGGCAGCCCCAGGCAAACACGCCCCACCGCTGTATTGGCCGAAAATAGCAAGCTATAAGCCAACATCACAGCCATCGTCAAATGAACGCTCCTGAAGCGGACCTCCCTCTGAAGCAAGGTCAGCACTTGACGCGCGAAAACATAGAGGGCAAACGACAGAATCACTATCCCTAGCAATGTGACTAATAAAATGTGGCCTTTCATTCCTGCAAATGCGGGAAACATCAGCGCCATGAACCAGGGGTACGCCGCCAGGTTATGATATGGAAATTCGAAACAGTCAGCAGCTGGCTGGAATTTGTACTTAACAAAGAACGAGCCTAAGGTCGCGCAGGCCATGAGGAAACCTGAGAGCGGGACCACGGGCCGCAGCGAAAGAGCGCCGCGCAGGCACCAATAGTAGTCCAGTGCGAATAGGCCTATTGTGATCAAGCCAATAAATACGCCAAAGCCGGTATAAATCAACAATAAATTGATCAGGAGAAGCATCCCATACCTCAGTAAATAGCTTGGCTGCAGATGGGCGAGCGCGTAGAGCATGATTAGCAGCAATGGGAAACCGCTATAGGCCGGATTGGGCGTGCCGATTAAAGTCTCGTACTGCGCAAGAGTCAGAAACATGATCGGGATTGCCACATCGGAGTAAGCAATCTTGCCGAACAACTGTTTCTTCAACACCAAGGCTAGAAGCATTGCAATGAAAATGCAGCCTCCAATCATAAATGACTCGGCGCGCACGTTCCAATGAGTCAGGGGGTAGAGAAATTTATCTGCAATCAGGCCTACGCCCTCACGGTGGGGTCCATGTTGCAGGACAAACAACTCCCACATTCCAGGATCGTGATCGAAAAAGATACGTAAAAAATCCCATTGGTCCCAAAAGAGGATATTAACGGAATTAAGTGAAATGAAGAGGAAAAATCTAACGCTTAAGACAAGGCCAACGATGGTTACAGCCGCAACCGGCCCCAGGTTTTTAGAGGCGTTACTTGTAGGTTCGCCGACGCTTGTCGCCATGAGGGTTCAACTGGTCTAGGAGGGGACGAAGAGGCTACCTGCTTAGGGTACAACAGATTTCGTTGGCGATGCTGGCGATTTCAAGGGCATAAGTGGCACACTTCGGCTGAGAAATTGGCTCACGGATGGACACAGATGGACACGGATAAGACAAAAATCGTCTCGCGGTGGGGTGCTGGTTTAGGGCAACCCCACCGGAGTGGTGAAGGTCATGGACGGCTTGCTGGTCTCTGAAAAGTGTCTGAATCAACCAGTTTTCTGCTCTCTCCCATTTCCTCCCGCGGCAACTTTTAACGATCACCAGAGAATCGATTCTC
>JALYIB010000241.1 GCA_030775965.1 Acidobacteriota bacterium
ATCGGCGACAGCGAATTTCTGCCGGAAGAAGTGGTCGACAAGTTCAGGTTCCGCGAAGAGAACAACCGCGTGATCGAAGCGGGCGGGAAACCGGCGGAAGGCAAGACGGTGCTGTTGGGTATTACGAAGGCGTCGCTCTCGACGGATTCGTTCATCTCGGCGGCCAGCTTCCAGGAGACTACGCGTGTCCTGACGGAAGCGGCCATCAACGGCAAGGTGGATAATCTGCGCGGATTGAAGGAGAACGTCATCATGGGACGGCTGATTCCGGCCGGTACCGGTATGGCGTACTACCGCAGCGTAAAGATCGCGGGCGAGGATGTGGAAGAAGATCTGACGCCAGAGCAAGAGGCGGCGGTGCTCGATAACATCCCGGGCTACGACGAGGAGACGCGCGCGCTGTACGCGGGCGGCTTGACCGAAGGGGAACCTGTCGAAGAACCGCTGGCTGAGTAATTCGGCCGACAGAGTGCAAGAAGCCCGGTCTCACGGCCGGGCTTTATTTTTTTGCGGAGGGTGATGATGCAAAAACGCCGGTTGGGGACGGGCGGGCCCGAGGTTTCCGCCGTTGGTTTGGGCTGCATGGGGATGAGCGAGTTTTACTCGGGGCGGGATGACCGGGAATCGCTCGCGACGCTGGACCGGGCGCTCGAACTGGGCGTCAATTTTTACGACACTGCGGATGTTTACGGACCGTTCACGAATGAGGAACTGCTGGGCGGGTGGTTGAAGGGGAAACGCGAGCGGGTGTTTCTGGCTACCAAGTTCGCTAACCTTCGCGACGCCGCGGGCCAATTTGTGGGCGTTAGCGGCAAGCCCGATTACGTGCGCAGCGCTTGCGACGCCAGTCTGCGGCGGCTGGGGGTCGACACCATCGATTTGTATTATCAGCACCGCGTGGATTTAGACACGCCTATCGAAGAGACGGTGGGCGCGATGGCGGAGTTGATCAAGGCCGGGAAGGTGAGGTATTTGGGGCTGTCGGAGGCGTCGGCGGCTACGCTGGAGCGGGCCTGTAAAGTGCATGCGATCGCGGCGCTGCAGAGCGAGTATTCATTGTGGACGCGCGATGTCGAGACGCAGGGGAATCTGGCGGCGGCGCGGCGGCTGGGCGTGGCGCTGGTGCCTTACAGTCCGTTGGGGCGCGGGTTTTTGAGCGGCGTGTGGAGCAAGCCGGCGGAGATCCCGGAGGGCGACCGGCGGCGCGACATGCCACGCTTTCAAGGCGGCAATTTCGACACGAATATACGCATGGTGGACGCCCTGAAAGCCATCGCACAGCGGCGGGGCGCCACGCCTGCGCAATTGGCGCTGGCTTGGGTGCTGGCGCAAGGGGAAGACATTGTGCCGATTCCGGGAACCAAGCGGCGCAAGTATCTGGAAGAGAATATCGGCGCGGTGGACATGGTCCTGAGCGCGGCGGAATTGCAGGAGATCGGCGCGGCGTTTCCGGCTGAGGCCGTGGCGGGGACGCGCTATCCCGCGCCGCACATGCCGCGCGTGAACGCGTAGCTTGCGCGTGCCGCCGGGTCCGCGCTGGCGCGGTGTATGCGCCAGGTGGAGAGGTTTCCTTACCAGGCGTAGCTGCTATCTGTTATCTTAGAAAGTTGGGCAGTTCGCGGCCCTGAGAATCCGTTAAAACGTTAGAGGTCTGTAATGTCCCGTCATTCCAAATGGGCGACGATTAAGCACAAGAAAGCCGCCACCGACGCTAAGCGCGGCAAGCAGTTCACGAAAATCATCAAGGAAATCACGATTGCCGCGCGCAGCGGGGGGGACCCGGACGGCAATCCGCGGCTGCGCACGGCTATTAATGACGCCAAGAACGTCTCCATGCCCGCCGACAATATCAAACGCGCGATCATGCGCGGCACGGGCGAGCTGGAGGGCGGGCAGATCGATGAGATCATGTTCGAGGGCTACGGGCCGGGCGGCGCGGCGGTGCTGGTGGCTACGGCTACCGACAATCGCAACCGCACGGTGAGCGAGATCCGCCACATGTTTTCTAAAAACGGTGGGAACTTGGGCGAACAGGGCAGCGTGGCTTGGATGTTCGAGCGCAAGAGCCAGATCATTATCGACGCGGAAAAGGCTCCGGGCGAGGATGAGCTGATGGCGCTGGTGCTTGACGCGGGCGCCGACGATCTGCGCGCGGAGGACGGCAGTTGGGAAGTGCTGTCGGCTCCCGAGGCGCATGTGCAGGTGCTCGAAGCCATTCAGAAGGCGGGGATTCCCACGGAATCGGCGGAGATCGCGATGATTCCGAAGAATCTGATGAAGCTCGAGGGCAAGACCGCTTCGGGCATGTTGAAGCTGAGCGAGCTGCTGGAAGAACACGACGACGTGCAGAACGTTTATTCCAACTTCGATGTCGACGAAAAGGACATGGAAGCGCTGGCATAGAGGGTCAGTTCAATGCGCGTGCTGGGCATCGATTGCGGGACGGAGCGCACCGGCTGGGGCGTGATCGAGAGCGACGGACGCCGGCACGCGGTGATCGCGCACGGGGTCATTTCTCTTTCGCCTAAAGACGCCTTGTGCGAACGGCTGGCGGCGGTGGGGGTCGCATTGCGCGTGCTGTTGGCGCGGCATTCTCCCGAGGCGGCGGCGGTTGAGGAAGTATTCTACTCGCAAAACGTGAAGACGGCTTTGAAGCTGGCGCACGTGCGGGGCGTGGTGCTGGCGGCCATTGCGGAGGCGGGCGTGCTGCTGGGTGAGTACTCGCCGCTGTCGGTGAAATCCAGCGTGGTGGGATACGGGCGCGCTGAAAAGAGCCAGGTGCAGTTGATGGTGCGGACACTCACGGGAGAGATCATCGAATCGGAAGACGCGGCGGATGCGCTGGCGGTGGCGATTTGCCACGCTACCCGGTGGCGAGCTACGCCCCTGAAGATCGCTGGAGCGGTTCGATGAGGTTTGCGGTTGCGGTGTTGCTGGCGGCTGCGGCGGCGTGGGCGGCCGATGCTCCGAGCATCACATTCAGCAAATCGTTTCCGGGGTCATTGCCGGCCTTTTTCGCGATCACGGTGGAGCGCACGGGCGATGCAACCTACAACGAGTCTGAAGATCCGGATAACCTGGAAAAATTTCAACTGGAGAGCGGCGCCACTGCCGAGATGTTCGAGCTGGCCGAGCGGATGGATCGCTTCAAGAAGCCGCTTGAATCCGGGCTGAAGGTGGCGAATATGGGGCAGAAGACGCTGCGCTTCGAAGCGGGCGGGGAGCGCTCGGAGACGAAGTTTAACTACTCTTCGAACGAAGACGCCAAGCTGCTGACCGACAGGTTCGAGCGCATCGGGGAGAGCCTGCGGACTCTCTTGGAGTTGCGGCGGGCCGCGCGGCATGACCGGCTGGGAGTGAACGCGGCGGTGCTCAAGATTCAGAGCTTGTGGGAAAACCGTCGGCTGCTGGCGACGGCGCAATTCCTGCCGCTGCTCGATCAGGTGGCCAATGACGAAGCCTACATTCACATGGCGCGCGAGCGGGCGGCACAGATTGCGGATGCGATTCGGGCGACGTCGAAGTAGGATACTGATAGACTCGACGCGCACAACACAATTAGGACCTGAAATCAATATGACCGACGCAGTGCTATCCAACTTGATTGCCGCCGCTTCTGGGATTGTGGGTGCAGTAATCGGTGGGAGCTTAGCCGTATGGGGTGCGATCAAGGCCGTGGAGAAAACGTCTCAAGATTTGGAGTCAACTGAAATCAGACGACAGAAGATTGTATGCATCGTGGCTATTCACGGGCTTCGGTGGGTAATCGGTGACGGCGTGAAGGCGCAGGATGAGTACAAATCAAGATTTATGTACGAAATGAATAAGATTCCATCACTGTGGGCGGACGACGCTGAGGTAATGAAAAATCTCCGTGACTTTCATGCCGAGAGGAACAACGAGCGATTCATCGCACTCTTGAGGCATCTCGGCAGCAACACGAAGCTCTCTACTGGACAACTCAGTGATGCAGATTTTAGAACCGTTAGCCAACTGCCGCTGACCGGTCTCTAGGCCGTGGGTGGCTGAATGGGCCAGCGTCCGATACGATGTTCGCAGCGGTTGCCGGCGCAACTTAAAATAGAGTCAGCATGAAACGCGGGATCGGGCTGGTACTTTTCTGCATGACGGCGTGGGCGCAGGCGCCCGCGGCTTCCGATGCCGAAAAGCATGAGCTGGCGGTGGCGGTCGAGGAAGCGAACACCAGCGGCTTCGACATGATTCGCGCGCTAGAGGCGCACTTGCGCAAGTATCCGAATACGCCGCTGCGTCTGGAAATCTTTAACTTGCTCGCGAAGGCGGCGGTGGAGATTCGCGATGACGCTCGCATCGTCAAGTATGGCGAGCCGGTGCTGGAAGCCATGCCTAACGACGGGACGCTGCTCGACCGGGTAGCGCGGGCGCTGCTCGAGGCGGGCGGCAAGGACAACGCTACGCGGGCGTTGGATTATGCGAAGAGGTTTGAGGCTTACGTGAGCCGTGTGCCGGTTGTGTCCGGGTTCGATCCGGTTCGGAACCAGGAGGAACACGATCGCTCGCTGGCGCGGGCGCTGTTGTATCAGGCGAATGCCTACCGGATTTTGGATCATTCGGACGAAGCGCGCCGCCAGGCAGCGCTGGCTTACATTGCTTACCCTGACGAGGCTTCGGCGCGGGCCTGGTCGGAGGCGCTGGAGGCGCTGGGGAAGCACGACGAAGCGATTGCGCGGCTGGCGGACGCGCTGATGATTGAAGATCCTAGGGCGAGCGATGAGGATCGTGGCGCGGATCGCAAGCGCTTGGGAGAGATTTATCGCGCGCTGCATGAGGGGTCGGAAAAAGGGTTGGGGGACGAAATTCTGGCGGCGTACGACCGGACGGCCGCGATCATGAGCAAGCGCGAAAACGAACTGCGCAAGTTGGATCCAAACTTTGGCGTGACCGATCCTATGAAATTTACGCTGGGGGCGCTCAGCGGGGGGAAGCTGGATCTGAAGACCATGCGAGGCAAGGTGCTGATCTTCGATTTCTGGGCGACCTGGTGCGTGCCTTGCCGCGCTCAGCATCCGCTTTACGACGAAGTGAAGCAGCGGTTCCGGGAGCGCGACGACGTGGTGTTTCTCTCGGTGGATACGGATGAGGACAGAGGTCTGGTCGCGCCTTTCGTCGAAGCCGAGCACTGGAGCGGCAACGTGTTTTTCGACGACGGCCTGGTGCGGCTGCTGGCGATTAATTCCATTCCGTCGACGATGATTGCGGATAAGCAAGGCCGGCTGGTGAGCCGCATGAACGGTTTCGCTCGCGACACTTTTGTGGATCAACTGACGGCGCGGATTCAGGCGGCGCTGGGGGAAAAGTAATTGGGCTTCGGACGGGTGATCTGGATCGTACTCGATAGCGTTGGCATAGGCGAGATGCCGGACGCGGCGGCTTACGGGGACCAGGGCAGCGACACCCTGGGGAACATCGCGCGGCAGCGGGCTTTGAAGCTGCCCAACTTGTGCCGGTTGGGACTGGCGAATATTCGTCCGCTGACGGGGCTGGAACCCGCGGCGGCGCCCGCCGGGGCCTACGGCAAGTGCACGCTGGCTTCGCCTGGGAAAGACACCACAACGGGGCATTGGGAGATGGCGGGCATTCATTTGGCGAAACCGTTTCCGCTGTTCCCGCAGGGGTTTCCGCGCGAGGTGATGGAGCCGTTTGAGACGCGCATCGGGCGGCGGGCGATCGGCAACAAGGCGGCGTCGGGGACGGAAATCATTAAAGAGCTGGGCGAGGAACATGTACAAACCGGGTCGCCGATTGTGTACACATCGGCGGACAGCGTGTTTCAGATCGCGGCGCACGAAGAGGTGATCCCGCTGTTTGAGTTGTACAAAATATGCGAGACGGCGCGGGATATATTGCGGGGTCCTTACGAGGTGGGGCGGGTGATTGCGCGGCCGTTTGTGGGGGAGCCGGGGGCGTTCACGCGCACTTCGAACCGCCACGATTACGCGGTGCCTCCGCCGAAAGGGATGCTGCTCGATCGGCTTAAGGCGCGCGGGGTTGAGGTTTATAGCGTCGGCAAAATCTTCGATGTGTTTCTGGGGCGGGGGATTGGCGAGCAGGTAAAGACCAAGACCAATGCGGACGGGATGGCGAAGACGCTGGCGGCGATGGACGATCTCGAAAGCGGATTGATCTTCGTCAATCTGGTGGATTTCGACATGCTGTATGGGCATCGCAACGATGTCGAGGGTTACGCGCGCGCGCTCGAAGAAGTGGACGCTTGGCTGCCGGCGCTCGAAGCGAAGCTGGGCGCGGACGATCTGCTGATTCTGACCGCCGATCATGGGTGCGATCCCACTACGCCGTCGACCGATCACAGCCGCGAGTACGTGCCGGTGTTGGCTTACGGGCGTGAAGCGCGGGCGGCCGTCAACCTGGGCGTGCGCGGGTCACTGGCGGATATCGGACAGACGGTAGCGGAGAACTTCGGAACCAGCATCGGGACGGGCGTTAGTTTCCTGCGGGAGATCGCTTAGGGCTGCAGGGGGCCGGCGCATTTGCCGCTGCATACGAGTTCGGAGGCGGGCGAGGCCGGGCCCAGGCGGCTCGGGTCCTGCAGAGTGGGACGGCTCACCGTGGTTTTTTCGCTGACGACGCCGTTGCTTTCGCGGCGTACGATTACTTCCTGCTCGCGCAATTTTGGGGCGCCGTCAGCGTCGCGGGCCACGCCGTAAATCGAGGGAGCGAAGGTGTTGCGCTCGGTGACGACGCTGCCGTCAGCGGATTTAGATGTGGTCTCCACCTGCTGGCGGATCAAGTTCATTTTGCCGGTGTAGTCGAGTTCGTAGTAGGCGGTGTTGGAGCTCACCTTATCGGCGGCCTTGGTCTGTTGGCGGACCTCGCGCGCGGCCTCGGCCAGCTGGCCATTCTGCGCGGGGCGCTCGATCACTTCGGTGGCTTGAACCGTGCCGGCGTCCTTATCGGTAACCGTGACGATGTTGCGTTTTTCGGCCAGTTCGAAGGTTCCGTTCAAACCGGCGCGCGAGATGGCGACGTCGGAGGTCGTGGTATTTCCTTGCGTCTGTGATTGGATGGTGCGGCGTTCGGCTTCCTGAAAACTTCCGTTAAGGTCGCTGCGGTAAAGGGCGGCGTGGATCACGGAACCGTTGGCAGTTTTTTGCTCTTCACTGACAGTGCGCTCGGTGGAGGCGAGCCGGCCGGTGGCGTCGTATTTGCGGACGATGGTTTCGGTGGTCTTGCCGCCGGGGCCTTCGCTTAAAACGTGGACCTCCGTCTTCTCGAGCGGCACTTGACGGCCGTTGATGGACTGAATGAGCTCCGTGCGATCGCCGTCCTTGGCTACGTAGGCAGCGGATTCGACGCTGCGGCCGTTGAGGTCGGGAGTGAGCAGCACACTGGCGGATTGCGCGGCGGCATGGCCGGCAAAGAGGCCAGCGCAGAGCATGGCGGATAAACAGTACTTCACGATTTCAGACTAGGCTGAATCCCGCGCGGTTTCAATACGCGAAATACCTTAGATTGCCGGTCACGTTACAATGACTGCAGGTGAAGACGTTTTATATCGAGACTTTCGGCTGCCAGATGAATGCGCACGACTCGGAAAAAGTCGTGGGCACGCTGGTGAGCGAGGGGTATCGGCAGGTGCCGACTCCTGACGAAGCCGAGCTGGTATTTTATAACACCTGCAGCATCCGCGATAAGGCCGAGCAGAAGGTGTTTCATCGCCTGGACCAGTTCAAGCGCGACGGCAAGGGCAAGACCTTCGCGGTTCTGGGGTGCGTGGCGCAGCAGGAGGGCGAGAAGATTTTCGAGAAAGCTCCGCACGTGAGCATGGTGTGCGGGTCAGCGAGTTACAACCAACTGCCGCGGATGCTGGTGCAACTGGAGGCGGGGAACCGGCGCGTCACGGGGCTGAATCTGGATACCGAGGAAACTTTCGATACGCCGATGACGCGGCGCGATCATCCGCATCGGGCTTACATCACGATTATCGAGGGCTGCGATAAGAAGTGTTCTTATTGCGTGGTGCCGTTCACGCGGGGGCCGGAGCGCAGCCGCACCAGCGCTTCCGTGATTGCCGAGGCGGTGCAGTTGTCGGCGATGGGGTACAGCGAACTCCAATTGCTGGGGCAGAACGTAAATAGTTACAGGGACCCGTCAGCGGCGGGTTGGGATTTCGCGAAGTTGCTGGATGAGGTGGGGCGTGTCGAAGGGATTCGGCGGGTGCGCTTCACCACCTCGCATCCGCGCGACTTCGTCAAGCCGATTGTGGACGCGATTGAGTCCAATAGGTCGTTGTGCAATCATGTGCATCTCCCCGTTCAGTCCGGATCGACAAAGATATTAGACGCCATGCAGCGCCTGTACACGCGGGACGAATACATGCAGCGGATCGGCTGGATGAAGAACTCGCGGCGTCCGATTGCGATCACCAGCGACATTATTGTCGGCTTTCCGGGCGAGACGAATGAGGATTTCGAGGCTACGCTGGGGTTGCTCAGCGAGGTCGAATATGACGCGATTTTCAGCTTTAAATACTCGCGGCGTCCGAATACCTCGGCGCTGGCGCTGGGGGATCACATCCCGGAAGACGAGAAGATCCGGCGCTTGACGATGGTGCAGGAACATCAGCGGCAGATTCAGATCCGGCGCAATGCCGCTTATGTGGGGACCGTCGAGGAGTGTTTGGTCGAGGGCTTCAATAAAGCCACCGGGCAATGGATGGGGCGGACCTCGCAGCATAAGACTCTGAATTTTCTGCACCCGGCCGCCGATGACAAGTTAGTAGGCAAATACGTGGACGTGCGGGTCACGCGATCAGGGGCCAACTCGCTGGTTGGCGAGTACGTCAGTTAGGGAGGCGCGATGGAAGTCGAGATGAAGATCAGGGGATTAATGGTGGACCCGGTCACGAACATGCCGATTGTGGTATTGAAGGACGTTAACGGCATGGCCATCCTGCCGATCTGGGTGGGCGTGTACGAGGCCAACGCCATCGCGCTCGAAATCGAAAAAGTGGCCACGCCGCGGCCCATGACGCACGATCTGATTCGCAATCTTCTGTTCGGCCTGGAGGCCGGGGTGAAGAAAGTGGTGGTCAGCGATTTGAAGGAAGACACCTTTTATGCGGTCATCTGGATTGAGCGCAACGGGGAAATGATCTCGATCGACTCGCGGCCGAGCGATGCGCTGGCAATTGCGCTGCGCCTGGATTGCCCGATCTACGTGGAAGAGACGGTGCTGAGCACGTCGAAGACGGTAGCGGCGGTGGCGGAAGTGGGCAGCAACGAGGAACTGCGGCGATGGCTCGAGAATTTGAATGATGAGGACATGGGCCGCTACAAAATGTAAGGCGCTCCGGGAGGGTTGCCTACAGGAGGGTTGCGTCCGGGAGCGCCTTTCAGTTTCACAGCCGGCTATTGCTTCTTAGCAGGGGCTTTCTTTGTGGCGCCGGGAGCGCGGGAACCGACTGGCCCTTTTCCGGTCCAACCTTCGATGTCGGCTTTCGAAACTTCGAAGGTCACCATGAAGGGCGACTTCGAGAATTCCTTCGCGACGCCAGAGAAGGAGATGTCGCCGCCCGGTTCCATTTTGCCCGGAAGCGGCTCTTCGAGTTTCAGGGTCGCGTCCGGCATGTCGCCGCCGATCGCGATGGTTAATTCCTTCGGGCGCGTTTCAGGAGTAGCCGACACCAGCTTGCCCTTGAACTTGGTTACTTCGGGGCGTCCGCTAGGCAGGGCGGCATCCTTCATGGCATCCCAGTACATCGCTGAACCGTCGCCGGTCAGACCTTCTTTGATTTCATTCCAGAAGGCCAGCATGGGGTTTTCCTTGGCGGCTTGCTGACGCTTTTCTTCGTCGGCTTTTGCGATGTCGACCGTGCTCAGAATTTTAAAATCCGGGGGCGGCAACGCGGCTGCCTTGGCCATGGTCTTTACCTGATCCAAGCCCATGGCCGAGCCGTGATAGGTGTTGTAGGCCTTGCTTAGAAACCCGTCGATGGACTTACGGGTGTTGGCGTCCAACGAGCCGGGGCCATCATAGGTAGCGGCCCGCGCATACTCGTAGAGCGCGAGCGGCATCTTTTCAGGATGTTCCTTCTGCTGCGCGGGTGCGATGAGAACCCCGGCCAGCGTATAGGACGCCTGCGCGTTCCCAGGATCGGTCTGGAGCGTCTTCATCAATTCAGCTTCAGCCTTGGTGGGGTCTTTTTCCGTCACGCCAATGTAGCCCAGAGTGAATTGGGCAAAGTTGACCATGGTCGGCTTGGTCTTGGCCCAGGCGTCGTCGGCAACGCCTTGCGGTTTCTTGTCGGCGCCATAGATCGCGTCTGGGTTGGCGAGCAGGGCGCGGGCAATTCTTTCGGCGGTGTCCAAATCGGCCTTATTCTGGGCGGACAGCGCGGCGTTCGGCGCGGTCGGCATCAGGGCGCGAACGAATCCCAGGATCTCTTGCACGGAAGCGGCGTCGTTGGGGTCGCTTTTCAAAATCTCGACGGCGGTATCGAAGGCAGCGCGATGATTGTTCATCTGCTGGTAGGTGATCAAGTAGATCT
>JALYIB010000242.1 GCA_030775965.1 Acidobacteriota bacterium
CCGGGTTTTCGGTCCGAACCTTCTCCAAAAGCTGGTTGGAGGTGTAGCGCAGAGGAGTTTCGACCAGTGGTTCCGCCAGAAGCTCGGGAGAACCGGGCGGACGATTTAACAGCTTTATCAACTGGGCCTGCTGCGTATCCATGAGCTCGTGATGATGCGCGACCTCGCGCAGCAGTTTGGTTCGTTCGAGCTGAGCTTTCAAGACATCTTGCTGACTGCCTTCGCCAACCCGATAGCGCCCATCCGCGATTTTCTCGATCTGTTCAAGAAGCTTACCGTTGCGGTCGAGAACCTCCAGGGTCTGCTGGACGTAGGCGATCTGAAAGTAGGCGTCCTTCACTTGCTGAAGAACGGAGCGCTTGACGGTTTCGAGCTTCTCCCGGCCGACCGAAGCATCCTGCTGGGCAGCTTCACTCTTTAGTTTCAGTTTTCCCGGATAGGGAAGGTCTTGAGAGATCCCGAATCCAATGTAGGCGAAATCGCTGTTACTGAATCCTGCAAACGGTCGCGGACTGCCAACCGAAACGTGCTGAATCGTGACTTGCGGATCAGGCGGCGTGGCGACCTGAGATGGAACCTGGGTCGCCGCTTGCCAGCCCCGTCGTGCTGCGAGAATGTCGGGGTTGTTGCGAGTCGCTTCGTCCAGCAGGGCCGAAAGTGGTGTCGGCAGATCGGCGGCCGACAGACCGAGCGCGAAAAGGAACACGATCAAACTGGCTTCGAGGGTTTTCATCGGTGTGCATGCTCCCGGGAAGCTGAAAGGTTGAGGCCAGCGGCGTAAAGATGGTCCCACATGATCTCAAACAGGTCGCGAGACATCGGCTGCTTGAGATCGAACTCCACGATCTCGCGGAAGCCCGTTACGCGCAGTTCATATGGATTGGGATTGGCGATTGTCTGAATGTCCGCCCAGCGCCAGGTCCGGCTGTCACGACCATTCTCTACGACATAATCGATCCCGCTGTCCTTCAGTCGAAGTGTCCCGTTGCTTCCACCGGACCACATGCGATGATGCGCAGGGATTTCCGCCATTGCCGCAGCGCCTGGGAGTGGTATGCCATTGCGCACCGGCTTTCCGACGCGCGCAGTGAATTGAGCCGCGATCTCGGGCGGCATCGGCTCACTCAAGGTGAACTGAAAGCGCTGCTCTCCAGGTTCGTGCCAGTGGCGATTCTCGTAGCCGGTTATCGCGAGTTCCTGAGCGGAGAGGTCGAAGCTATGAATTTCCACGTAGGCCCAGCGTTGATGGAATTTGGCGGATTGGAATTCCACGCCGTCATCATCGAGCAGAAGAGTTCCCGGAACCGCTTTCTTCAGGGAGCGGTGCCAACGTGCCGGAGCTTTCCAATCTGCCACCGTCGAGGTCTGGGCGAAGACGGCCCCGGTAAGCGCTACAGTCAAAACGCTGGGAATCAAAAAACAGGTTTGATGCCTCATAGATAAACTCCTTTGTGCAAAGGGGCACGGTGCCACGGCACAAGCCCAAAAATTTGGTTATGAAGAGAAGGAATCGGCGTGCGGACGCACACCGTAGAGGCGGACTAAATCAGCAAGGGTAGATTCGTGGTGGTCCGGCCGAGTGGTGGCGGGTGGCTCACCGCGATCGCGGGAGCCTCGAGCCGCTGAGGCGGGATTAGACTTGGAACCTGAACCGATATGATGGCTAGCAGCGGTGAAGAATGGTCGGCTGCTTTGCCGCTCACAAAATGGTTCCCGTCCGGAAGGCTGGCTTTGCAGCACGGATCGGAATCTGCCGACTGGTGGCATTTGCCTTTCGTGCAGCAGTCGGCTGCTTTGCGATCAAACTTCCCGCTTGCGAAGCAGTCGAAAGGCCTGGCGAGCAATAGAATCGCCATTAAGGCAATCGCGATATGAAAGCTGCGCCGCATTCACGCTCAGGATAACAGATTCGGCCGAGTTATCGACAAGCATTTTGGCAGGTGGTCGCGCAGCAGACAGTATCCATATTTATTTCTTCCCATTGCTGTACCGACAGGTGCGCGGCCCGAGCGTCTCGACGAGAACGCCCTTAATTTGAATCACATAAAAGCATCCTCTATTTTCCTGAGCAGGGGCTGTAGTTAAAATTGTGGCCAGCGTTTCCTAACGTTTCAACATGGTGATTCAGCGGAGAGTAGGTCTGCTAGGCTTTCGCGACCCGATCACCTGTAGTTTGGACAGGTGATCTATCTGTAAGTTCTTGAAACTAATAATGCGCACACCTGCGCCCAAGGCAGATTCCGGGCCTTCGCCGAAACTGCCTGTTTTCCGATGCTTCCGTTTCACGCAGATGCAGCCAGCCTATTGAAACTTGTTGAATGGTTTGGAATCTGGAGGAACTGGCATCCTCAAAAGTATCTACAGGCATTTTTGCGTCTATTACCCCATTTTCCGTGACGCTCACTGTACAACGAGACCTTCCCACCGGGCTCCTTCCACGGTGAGAACGGTGGTATGATCTGGACTCTTGATTTGAAGACGCTGAAAAGAAGTGTATTCGGAACATGGGGCGACGCATGCCCCCGCTATTCTAAAGAACCGAGCCGTGCCGGGCTTCACCTCCCGCTTCTAGGATTCCTTAGTGAATTACTCACCGCGCTGGTTCCATACCAGCAAGTCACTGACTCAGTTGCCCGCTAAGGCAAAATGTTAATAACTACACTTACCGCTGAGCCTCCCGATTGGGCGGTAAGCGTCAGGTGCTTCGATTGAGTGATTCCCCGTGCAATGTGCAGGACTACGTCCCGTATCGGTCCTTCCGATGCAGGCATGTCGACGGACTTATCAAATGGGAAAGATGTATCGAGAAGTGCTTCGTCGCTCACTCGCATAAACACTCGTGTGTTAGACGGTGGAGGTATTTCGGCTAATTGCAGCTTTACTGTCACCACCTTACCCGATCTGACAGTTTGTGGACCAACGACGAGGAGCCGCGATACAGCAACCCTCTTATATACGCTGACTTCGCTAGAGGTGCTGGGAAGCGTAAATCGATCAGTAGAACCGAAGCAGTGGCAATTCTCATTGCTTATAACAACCGTATACGTGCCTGGATTAGTGAAAATGTGCGCGGTAGCGAATGGATGCCTGCCGGATGCTACAGTGGATGCGCCATTGGCTTGCGTGATGTTGGGATCCAATAGATAACCGGTCTCCACAGCTCGGGTTTCACCCCACACAACATGCACCGAATAATCGTCAGCATCGCAGGGAGAAAATACAGTCCCTAAACTTTCCGTGTACGGGATACCCGCTTCATATTTTGTTTTTGTCAGTACTGGCGACTGGTTGACTTGCGCTCTAGCGATCATGGGCAGTCCAAGCGTTCCGAATAAACCTAAAACCAGGAGGCCGGTGAGGATTTTCGGTGCTAACCCGGTCTCATCGCTTTGATACCGCTTCATGTAATAAAGCAAATCGTTCCTCCAATGCCTTCGCTAAAGCCTTTGCCGTTACATCTTCAAAGCCACCTGCTTTCACTGCAGCCGAAATTTGGGCCGACGATAGCTGGGATAGCAGATCAACTAGCCACTTAACCGTTTTTACGGGAAATTCTCGGCTTACTGAGCGGTTCTCACCTTTGTAGTGAAATAACAGCGTATCGCCGTTTATTGCATCGAGTACGGGTTCGTTCGCATATTTCATCACATCAACCGAAGATCTATCCAGTCGGCGGTTGGCCTTACCGAAGGCGGCGGCGATAGTTGAAACGTAGTAAATAGTATCTCTGGATTCTGGGTCATAGATTATTCGGTTAAACGCGTCGCTTGGCTGCCAATCATTGGTAAGTATTAGGAAGACCTGAAGGGCTTGGGCCTCCGTTGTTCCAAGGAAAGGATTACTATTCCAGGCCCATGAGCCCTTTTCCTGTACGAAGCCATTTATGTGGCGGAGAACAACATTCCTCAGGGTGCCTCGGCCTCTGACATTGATTTGATGAATAGCGTATTGTTCTTCGGAATAGTAGCCGATGGCCCAGAGGAA
>JALYIB010000243.1 GCA_030775965.1 Acidobacteriota bacterium
GGGAATTGTTGGGGGATCTACCGCTGCGCGCACTGAGCCGGGGCGGAATCTTACGGCTGATGCCCTATCGCATCACCATCCGCTGAGACCAGGCTAGCCGGATCGGTTCTGCGAAAGGGTTCGCGGAGGCCGCTCCACTCTTCGCAAACCAGGATAGAGTTCGCGGGATTTTTCGATAGATACTTCATGCCTACCATGCCGATCATGCGCTCCGGATCGGCGGGCAAGCGGTCGCGCAAGGTGCTGACGTCCTGCGAGGCTTCATATTGGACGCCGCGCACTTTATAGGTGTAGTGGAGCAGGTTCTCGCGGACTTCGGTCAGGAAGGCATCGCCTAAGCGGCCGCTGGTGTGGATCGAGAGGCGGCGGAGGCGTTCGCGTTTTTCGGGCGTGGCGCGCATGCGGCTAGCGATCCAAATCGCGAGCGCTGCCAGGGCTGCGGCTAACGCGCAGGCGAGTCCTATTTTCGCGCCAAGGGTCATGACTTTCGCCGGGGGATACCCGATTATAGCGGTACTGGGGCGGGCGTGGCGAAGCTGCCGCGAAACACTAGAAGCGGCGAAGGATCTAATGGAACGGACGGATTTGAAATCATTTATACTAAATAGACCGGACCTAAATGCTGACGCCTTTCAGCTCCCCCGCCCTACTGCTGACTAGCAGCCTATTTTCTGGCGCGGGCAAGCTGGTTGACGCGCTTTTTGACAGCACTTTCACCGACATCTACCGGCTGCAGCCGTTCGATTACGCGATTCTGACGCCGTATTTCGCGGTGCTGATTGTGTTGTCGCTTTACGGACTGCATCGCTACCACATGATTCGCGGCTACGTGAAGTATCGCAAGCAGATGCCGACGGAGGCTCCGCAAAAGTTCGCGCAGTTGCCGCGCGTGACCATTCAATTGCCGCTGTATAACGAGCAGTATGTGGTGGAGCGGCTGCTTGAAGAGACCAGCAAGATCGATTATCCGCACGAGCTGCTGCAGATTCAGGTGCTGGACGATTCTACTGACTCGACGGATCCGTTCACGCGGGCGTTGGTGGCGGAGTATCAGGCGGCGGGGCTGCCGATCGAATACATTCATCGGACGCATCGGCACGGCTACAAGGCCGGGGCGCTGCAAAATGGCCTGGAGACGGCCACCGGCGAGATCGTGGCGATTTTTGACGCGGATTTTATTCCTCCGGTGGACTTTCTGCGGCGTACGGTGGACTACTTTGCCGATCCCAAGGTGGGTATGGTGCAAACGCGCTGGGGGTATCTGAACCGCCACTACAATTTGTTGACGGAAGTGCAGGCGATGCTGCTCGACGGGCACTTTGTGCTGGAACATGTGGCGCGGTCGGGCGGCGGGCGGTTCTTCAATTTCAACGGGACGGCGGGGATTCTGCGGCGGTCGATGATCGACGATGCCGGCGGGTGGCAGCATGACACGCTGACGGAAGATTCGGATCTGAGCTATCGGGCGCAGTTGAAGGGTTGGAAGTTTGTATACGTGCCGTCCATCGAGTGCTTGTCGGAGTTACCGGTAGAAACTTACGGCTTCCAGGTGCAGCAATCGCGTTGGGCCAAGGGGCTCACGCAGGTGGCGATTAAGCTGCTGCCTACGATTCTGCGATCTGACGCGCCGCGGAAGGTGAAGATCGAAGCGTTCTTCCATCTGACGCCGAATATTTCTTATCCGCTGATGATCGTGGTGAGCGCGCTGATGCTTCCGGTGATGATCGTGCGCTTTTATATGGGCTGGTTCCAGATGGTGATGATCGATCTGCCATTGATCATCGCGTCGTTCTGGTCGATATCGGCGTTCTATGTGGTGGCGCACCGCGAGATTTTCCCCAAGACCTGGAAGCGTGCGTTTCTGTTTTTGCCGGCGCTGATGGCGGCTGGCGTGGCGCTGACGGTGATCAATACGCGCTCCGTGCTGGAGGCGCTGGTGGGGTATCAGACCAGTTTTGCGCGCACTCCGAAGTACGCGATTGGCGGCACACAGAAGGTCACGCTGGAGAACATTCAGTACCGGCGGCGCAGCGGTTGGCTGCCTTACGCGGAATTGGCGCTGGGCACCTACTTTTTGGGGATGACTGCGTTTGCGATTGAATCCTTCAACTATCTGGCGGTGCCGTTTCAACTGCTGTTCGTGGGCGGGTATTACTGGGCGGGCTTCAGCACGCTGTGGGAAGAATACCAGGGCAAGCTGGCGTGGCAGAAGCAGCAGGAACTGGCTGCGGCGCCGGAACCGGCGAAAGCCGCTTAACCCAATTCGCGTTGGGGTTACACTCGCGGGTTATGTTTTTAACTCGTCCTATGTTTTTAACTCCACGATAGTTGCTCCGGCGCCCCCTTCCTCAGGAGGCGCGACGTAGAATTTCTCCACATGCGGATGGCGGGCGAGCAACTCGGCGATGGCTCGCTTCAAGATGCCCATGCCGTGGCCGTGGATGATGCGAATGCGGTCTACTTCGGCGAGGGCGGCGCTGTCGAGGAGTTTATCAACTTGCTGGCACGCTTCTTCGGCGCGCTGGCCGATGAGGTTGATCTCGCGGAAATTGCCGTCGAAGCTGGGGCCCTGGCGAAAGGCGACGGGAGAACGCGGGGCTTGAGCGCCGCTGGGTGGGAGCACTTCTTCGACGTCTGACGCGGCTACTTGCATGCGGAGGAAGCCGGCGTCTACTTCTAGCAATCCGTTGGACAGAATGCGGCGCACCGTGGCGGGCTGGCGAATGTTCTTGAGGCGGACGCGGGCGCCCTCGGTGAGTTTCGGGCGCGGTGGAGAGGCCGGTGCGGACACGTCGATGGCGGATTCGACGGCCTCCTGGAATTCGCGACGGGTTTTGGCGATTTTGACGCGGGCTTTCTGGCTGAGATCGCCGATGGTTTGCTGGGCTTGCTTTTCGAATTTCGCGGAAAGATCAGCGGCGCGCTGTTCCAGCTCGCGGATCTTGGCGGCGTATTTCTTTTCCCCGTTCTGTTCGAGTGACAACTCACGGGCGGCTAAAGTGCGTTCGCGCTCGGCTACGGCGCGCTGCTCGGATTCGAGGGCATCCAAGCGTTGCTG
>JALYIB010000244.1 GCA_030775965.1 Acidobacteriota bacterium
GCCGCCGTCTCCTTCTTCCCCACCACGCTTGCCGGACCCATCACCCGCGTCTCCTCGCTGATCGATCAATTCGAAAAACGCAAACCGCTCGACCCTGCCGATGGCAGCCGGGCGTTGTTCCTAATCGGCATGGGCCTGATGAAAAGCTGCTGATCGCGGATTACCTTTCCACCAACCTGGTCAACCGCGTCTTCGATTTCCCCACGCTCTACACCGGCGCCGAAACCCTCATCGCCGTCTACGCCTACGCCCTGCAAATTTATTACGATTTCTCCGGCTACACCGACATCGCCATCGGCTCCGCACTGCTGCTCGGCATTAAGCTGCCGCCCAATTTCAATCGCCCCTACGCCGCCGAAAACATCGCCGATTTCTGGCGCCGCTGGCACATCTCGCTCTCCAACTGGCTGCGCGATTACTTGTATTTCTCTTTGCCCGGCAAACGTTCGAAATTCTTCACCTACGTAAATCTGGTGATCACCATGGTGATCGGCGGCCTGTGGCACGGCGCCAATTGGAACTTCGTCATCTGGGGCGCGCTGCACGGCTTCGGACTCGCCTTCGTCCGCCTGTGGCAGACCCAATCAAAATCCGCGGCGCCCGCCAGCCCGCTGTGGCGCTACACCAGCATCGTTCTTACCTTTCACTACGTCACTTTCGCCTGGATCTTTTTCCGCGCGCCCAACTTGGATACCGCCCTTTCCATCCTCAGCCGCATCGCGTCCTTCACCGCTTCCTTCGCCAATATTTCCGCGCCTCTGGCGATGGTTCTGCTGATCGGCATCCTGGCGCATTACGTTCCCAAGAAATGGTATGACTGGAGCCAGGCCCTTTACATCCAAGCGCCGTTCTACGCCCAAGCCGGCGTCCTGGCGCTCTTAGTGCTGGGACTACAAAACGTAGTCCAAAGCGGCAACGCGCCCTTCATCTACACCAAATTCTGATGCGCCTAGAGATCCCAGTTAAGACCACGCTCACCGTCGTCACCTTCGTGGCGCTGATGATGATCCCGCAGGCCTTCCCGCCGCTCCGCAATTACATGTCGATCGAGCCCAGAAGCGCCGCCGCCGTTTTCAGCTTGCCCGTAAAGTCCGCGCCTGTCGAAGCACGAATCGACCCGCTCTCGTCCCCCGGCAATCTCAGCCACGCGCTGAACCAGCAACTGGTAGCCAAGGCGCCCCAGAATCTGCTCGACCCCAATCACGTGTTGGATCACTTCTACGCCGCCTTGCTCAAAGGCGAAGGCGTCCATATTATTCATTACGGCGATTCGCCCACCACCGCCGATCTCATTACCGCCGACGCGCGCGCTCTTTTCCAACATGAATTCGGCGACGGCGGCGTGGGCTTCGTCTTGCTCGCGCGCCCCTGGGCCTGGTACAACCGCCGCGGCGTCGAGATGTCGGCCTCCAATTGGAAGATCGACATCGGCGGCAACTCGCCTTTGAAAGATGGCCTGAATGGCTTGGGCGCCGTCAGTTTCCGCGGCGCTCCCGGCGCCGTCGCGCGCTGGAAAGTGAAAGACGCCTCGCATCGTAGCGTCGAAATCGCGTACCTGCTTGAACCGCAAGGAGGCGCTTTCACGGTCGAAGCCGACGGCCAATCCATCGGCAGCGGTTCGTCAACGTCGACGCCCGGCGGGGACGCCTTCGCTCCCGGCTTCGCCGCGTTTGAAATCCCTCCCGGCGCCGCTGAAATCACGCTGAAAGTCACCACCGGCTCGGTGCGTTTGTACGGAGCCGACTTCCGCAAAGGCAGCGGCGTGGTTTACAGCAGCCTCGGCGTCAACGGCGCCAACGTCACTCTGCTATCGAATGTCTTTAACGAAGCCCACTGGGCCGCCGAACTGCATCACTATAAACCCAACTTAATCATCGTCAACTACGGCACTAACGAAAGCGGCTTCCCCAATTTCGTCGACACGACGTGGGGCCGCGAAATGCGCAAAGCCGTCGCCCGCCTGCAGCGCGCCATGCCCGAAGCGTCCATCTTATTAATGAGCCCCATGGATCGCGGCGCCAAAACTTCCACGGGCGAAATTGACACCATTCCCACCATGCCGCGGCTGGTCGCCACCGAATCCAAGATCGCCGCCGACACCGGCGTGGCCTTTTTCAACACCTACGAAGCCATGGGAGGCGCCGGCACCATGGGCCGCTGGTACACCTCCGAGCCGCGCCTGGTGGGCTCGGATTACATCCATCCCATGCCCGCCGGTGCGAGAATTGTAGGAGAGCTTTTGTTCACGGCACTGCGCCAAGGTTTCAACGAGTATAAATTGCAAGAGCTGAAACAGAAGATCGTCGAGCAGGCGGAGAGAACCGGCCGCGAACCAAGCCAACGCCCTTGATGCGAATCCTGCCAGCAATCGCGCTGATCGTGGCCGCGGCCCTGGCGCCCGCCGCGCAGACCGCCGCGCCTGCTCAAACTCCCGCCCTAACCCCGCCCTTAAAGGCCGTCAAAAAAACAGCCGCCAAGAAAGCGCCCAAGCGCCCGCCCGTTCCGCGTTCTGCCGTCAGCGCGGCCACGCGCTCCGAAGCCCACGAAGGCGTGATCGAAAAAGTTTCTAAAGGCGCCGAGCTTCCTGTCGAAAACGCCGCCGCGCTGGTTCCCTTCTTCGAGCAACTCTACCGCCAGCAGCACGGCGAACTCTCGGGCCCCTTGCGCGC
>JALYIB010000245.1 GCA_030775965.1 Acidobacteriota bacterium
GAATTGACCCAGGTGGTGAAACGCCTGTAGCACCGCCTGCTGCACCGCGTCTTCCGCCTCCGAATCGTTCCGTAAACGCATCCTGGCGAACCGTGTTAGCGATCCCAGATGGGGCCCCACCAAGTCCACAAAGGCCTCCGTTCGCCCCTCGAGCACCGAGTCGATAAGCCATTCCTCCCCGTCTTTCGCAGCCGCCGGGGCGCGCCCAGCCCACTCATACACACTTCCGCCGTATGCGGGATTCGCTTCGCTTGGCCGATACATGGGACGCAATTCTTGCACGTCACCGGCCAATACCTTTTGCCCATCTCGGAAACAGCGGCCAGCGTCCTCCGATCTAAGGAGCGTCCGAACTCATCCTTGAAAGGTACCCAACCATGACTGAAACCATCCGCGACCTCCTGATCGACGAAATGCAGGACCTCTACGACGCCGAAAAACAACTCGTCAAAGCTCTTCCAAAAATGGTGAAAGCCGCCTCCAGCCAAGAGCTCAGCGAGGCTTTCGCAGGCCATCTGGAACAAACCAAGGGCCACGTGCAGCGCCTGGTACAAGCCTTCCAGATGCTCAATCAGAAACCCAAGAATAAAGCCTGCGCCGCTATGAAAGGTCTGATCACGGAAGCTCAGGAACGCATCGAAGCCAACAGCGAAGGCGCGCTCGCCGATTCCTCCCTGATCTGCGCCGCTCAAAAGGTCGAGCACTACGAGATCGCCGGCTACGGAACGCTCAAAGCCTGGGCCGAGGAACTCGGTCTCGACGACGTAGCGTCTCTGCTCAATGAAACTCTGCGGGAAGAGAAGGAAGCCGACGAGAAGCTGACCGCCATCGCCGGAAAAGTAATGTCGGTGGAAGAAATGTCGGAGTCCCGTTCCACCCGCTAGTCCCCGAACGCCACCGCAAGACCGTACAGTTTTTGCGTGGGGTCTAACTCCGGCGTGATTCTGGGCCGCGCCGCCACATGCTTGTGGATCGAATGATCCATATGGGTCTGATACACATAGCGGCCCAGAAACCATCCCATCGCCCCGCCCGCCACGATATCGGAAGCATAATGCCGCTGCGCCCCAAACCGCGCCGCGCTCACCACGCCCGCCAGGCCGTACACCACCACTGGGACTACCTTGGACCCCCGCCCGTACTCATGCGCGATGACGGAAGCCAGTGACCACGATTCAATCGCATGGCCCGATGGAAACGAATCTCCGCCCTTAAAAAAATGCCCCGGGTTGCTGGGATTATCGGGCCGGTTCCTTCCCGCGACTGTTTTTAGGACCTCCACCACAATCAGGCTGTCGAGCAGCGCCTCCCCGCCCAGCACCCCCACTTCGCGCGGCTTCGGATCGTCTTTGAGCACGCCATAGGTATAGAAACCCGCCACTACCGGAAGCAGCGTATAGGAAGCCCCGATCCGTGAAATGTTATTCCACCACGACACTTGCCCTTGGCTGTTCTCGAAAACATTTGTGGTATGGCGATCGGTCGCAATCAAAACCGCCGTCACGCCCGCGACTCCTGCCCACCACTTCACATCCTGCCGTCGCATGTGAAAAGGGGACGTCCAAATTTCCTTCTGGTCTAGCAGCGTGTTGCGAAAAAGCTTGCCAGCCAGCGGCTTCCACCGCTCGCTATCACCCGGATAGAAGATCCGGTCTCGCGAATCCGTCGAAACGGCATCCGGCGCGTCCGCAGCCTCTTGCCCCGGGACCCATCCCGCAGCCAACAGCAGCCCAACGGCCAGACTACGGCGCCTTATGTTCCACCGCATCCCGCACAGCCTCCTTCACGGCCCGCTTCAGAGCATTCGTAACCGTGTCCTGCAGTTGTTCCGCATTCAACGGCACATCTAGCGAATCCCCGGCCACTTCCTTCACTACCAGGTCCAAAACCTCCGCCACCGGAGGCAATTCCTTGGTTAACGCCTTGGCAACTTTCTTGGCGATCTTTTTGGTTTGCAACGGCTCGGTATCTGTCTCGCTCGCTGGCGCCGCCGCCACCACCAGCTCCCAGTCTTTTTGGAAGGTCTTGGCAATGCGAGCCGCGCCCCGCCGGTCGCGAAAAATCACTCCCACCTCGCGCCGTCCATCCAGCTCTAGCGTGCGCAAACTCTGGCTCCCGATAAAGATGTCCCTGCCGTCCCGTAGGATCACGCGCGCGTGCAGCCGTATCTGCGCCAGCTTATGGGCCGGTAGCCGGGCCGCTCCGCCTAGGATTTTGATTTCGACGCCCGCCTTGCTTTTCTCCGTAAGAATGCGCAGCATCGCACTGTCGCTGACGTTCGGATCGTAAATCAGCAATTGCTTCTTCGCGCCCTCCAGAAACTTCGCCAGTCCCGCCCGTGCATTCAGCGGACTAATCAGCAGCGCCGGCGCCCCCGCAGCATACGGCTGGCGCAGCACATCCGACTCAAACAATTTCATCGCCTCCCGCACCAGCTTGCGGTCCTCCAGAATCACGCCAAAGCTGCGGCTGTGTTCGATGTCCAGATACGTGAAGTTGAACGCCAGAATGTACAGCTTTCGCTCATCGATGATGATCATCTTCCCGTGATAACGCGCCAGATTGTCCGCGCTACGCGCCACAATGATTCCCGCCCCCAGCAGCCGCAGTTCGAGGGCCCGCAAATTCTTTTCGCCCCCGCGATTGGTGTAGGCGATCAGCGCCCGCACCCGTACCCCGCGCCCCGCGGCGCGCAGCAGCGCCTGTTCCACCTCGCGATGGTCAAAACGAAAAATCAGAATATCGACGCTCTTCTTCGCGGTGTCCATGCCGTGGATCAAAGCCTGGATCCCGTCTTCTGGCTCCACCAATAGCCGGGTGCTCCCAGCGGGCGTGGCGGTCTTTGAGATTCTGATTTTCGCTCTTGGCACTGCATTTGCTCATGCAAGGATATGGCCACGAGTGACCAAAATGGGCAATGCATGACTTCCAAAAACTTGCGTACAACCTCACTTTTCTTACTGATAGCCGCCTTCAGCGCACTTGCGCAGGATCACCCCGACTCCAACCTTGTCCCGCAGTCCCCGGAAAAAAATACCAGCACTCCGCCCATCCTATGGCAGGATCCCACCGACCTCGCATCCCGCGACCTCCGCTTCGGCCAAGGCGGCGAAGATCACGCGCCCCAAGGCACCGTCTTTGAGTTCGTAAAAGAAGACCTTTCCGGCACGAATCCCAAACTCATCGTGACCGACCGAGCCGGCCACAAATGGAAAATCAAGCTCGGCGCCGAAGCCCAGCCCGAAGTCGCGGCCTCGCGCCTGGTTTGGTCCGTTGGGTACTTCACCAACGAAAATTACTTCGTGCCCCAGCTCCAGATCACCGGCTTGCCCGCTCATCTGCATCGCGGCAAGCAGTTCATCTTGCCCGGCGGAGAAGTTCGCAACGCCCGCCTGCAGCGCATGGACAAGTCCGAGTCGAAGGAAGGCAACTGGGAATGGAAGCAGGATCCCTTCAGCGGCACCCGCGAACTCAATGGCCTGCGCGTACTCATGGCCGTCATTAATAATTGGGATCTCAAAGACGTTAACAACAAGATCGTCCTTGAAAAAGCCGGCGGCGTCCCCCGCGAAATCTACTACGTGAGCGATTTAGGCGGCTCCTTCGGCCCCCCCGGCATCGTCCTCGGCCTAAGCAAATCGCGCGGTAACCTCGCCGCCTATCGCTCCTCGCGCTTCATCGTCAAGCTGACCCCGCAGGCCGTGAACTTCGCCACCCCTCGCCGCGCCGCCCTCATTGAACTCTTCAATCCGCCCCAGTATGTCATGCGCCTCCACCTGCGCTGGATCGGCCGCAACATCCCGCGCGGCGACGCCAAGTGGATGGCCGGCTTGCTCGCGCGTCTCTCCCCGGGGCAAATCCGCGACGCCTTCCGCGCCGCCGGATATTCAACCCAGCAAGTGGAGGGC
>JALYIB010000246.1 GCA_030775965.1 Acidobacteriota bacterium
TAGTGGCGACATCGGGCGCCCCTAATACGGCGGAAGAAGGCTATCTGCATTGTGGCCCGGTCGGCTCCGGACACTTCGTCAAGATGGTTCACAACGGCATCGAATATGGGTTAATGGCGGCGTACGCGGAGGGATTGAACATCCTCCGCCACGCCAACGCCGGCCTTCACGCCCGAACCGTGGACGCGGAAACTACGCCTCTGCGCAATCCCGAGCACTATCAATACGAATTGAATCTCGCCGACATCACGGAAGTTTGGCGGCGCGGCAGTGTGGTGGCTTCGTGGCTGCTCGATCTCACGGCCTCGGCGCTCACAGCCAGCCCCGGGCTGGATAATTTCTCAGGACGCGTCTCGGATTCGGGCGAAGGCCGTTGGACGATTCAAGCCGCCATCGACGAATCCGCGCCCGCTCCCGTGTTAAGCGCCGCGCTCTATCAACGCTTCACCTCGCGCGGCGAAGGCGATTTCGCCGCCAAAGTTTTATCCGCCCTCCGCTTCCAATTCGGCGGCCACGTCGAAACCCACGCGGACACTCAGGGAGACCACTAACCGCCGATGCTTTCCGCCCTGCAAATCGATCAGGCCGCGCGCCACTTGTTGGCCGCCCGCCGCGCCAAGACGCCAGGCCCAGCCATCCCCGAGAGCTATCGCCCGGCGGACCCCGATTCCGCGCTAGCGATTCAGGAGCGAGTGTTAGAGTTGCTCGGCGAGAAAGTGGGCGGGTGGAAATGCGGCGTCCCCACTGCGCTCAGCGGCCCCATCCTCGCCGCGATTCCCGCGTCCGCCATTCTGCGCTCGCAGCCCTGTGCCGTGCCCGGCAACGTGGGGCGAATCGAACCGGAGATCGCCTTCGTGATGGCCCACGACCTCCCGCCCCGCGCCACGCCCTACAGCGATTCGGAGATCCGCGCCGCCATAAGCGAAGCCCGCATGGTTCTAGAACTGATCACCACGCGTTACGCCGACAAAGCCTCCGCTACGCCTTCTGAGATCCTCGCGGATTCCTACAATCATCATGGCCTGCTCATCGGCCCGGTAATTCCCCACGCCCTCGATCGTCCGCTGGAGCGCCTCCACGTAACGATTCAAACCCCCGACGTGACGCTCTTCGACCAGGAGCGCGCCCATCCCAGCGGCCATCCCATGAAGGCCTTCACGTGGCTGGTGCATTTTCTGAACAGCCGCGGCCAGGGCCTGAAAGCCGGTGAAATCGTCACCACCGGTTCTTACGCCGGGATCGTCGAAGCCCCGCTAGGCACGCCGATTCAAGTCAAATTGAATAGCCTGGCCGCGCTTGAGGTCGAATTGATTACCGACAAGCCGTAAGTCTTACGGGGAGCCAAAAGCTCTCGGGTCTCACAACCCTCCTACTATCAAACGTTTCAGCAGCCCTCTGTTTTTGGTATGCAGCGTGCATCCTTTGCCTGCGAAGGAGCCCAAATGCAAACCAACGATTTCGACGATAAAAATACCGTGGTAGTCAAGGATTCCGGTCATAGGACGGCGATCACAGTCTTGGCAGTCGGCCTGGCCCTCGCGCTCGCCGGCGACGGCTACTTGCTCGTGCGGGCCAATCGTTTAAACGACGATCTAGCGCGCGCCGAAAACGGCACGCAGACGCAGATCTCGAAGTTAAACGACGCCACCAGCACTTTGCTCGAGCAGGAACGCCAGCGTCTCCAAGACCTGGCTCAGGAAATGAAGCAGCAGGTGAAGGGCGTGAACGATTCCGCCACGGTTGCCATCCGCCGCGCCCGCAGCGAAGCGCAGAAGCAGGGCGAAGAGCTAAGCGGTAAGCTGAGTGAACAGCAGCAGCAAGTGGCGAGCGAGCTGTCGCAGATCCAGGACACCACGTCTTCTAAATTCACCGCCGTCACCACCGACGTCAAGGGCGTGAAAGCCAACGTCGAAGCCGTGAAAACCAATGTAGCCGCCGCGCAGAGCGACATCGAAAAGACCAGCGCCGATCTGAAGCGCGCCATGGGCGACATGGGCGTGATGAGCGGCTTGATCGCCACCAACGCCAAGGATCTGGACTCGTTGCGCGCCTTGGGCGAACGCAACTACTTCGAGTTTGACATCAGTAAGAAAGATGCCGCCAAGAAAGTGGGCGATATCATGCTGACGCTCAAGAAGACCGATCCGAAACGCGCCCGCTTTACGATGGACGTCTTGGCCGACGACCGTCACGTTGAAAAGCGCGACAAGACCATCAACGAGCCGGTGCAGTTATACGTCGCGGGCAACATGCAGCCTTATGAGATCGTGATCAATCAGGTTACGAAGGATCACGTCACCGGCTACCTGGCCACGCCGAAAGTGAAGCTGGCGCGCCGTTAGGTTCTCCCTCCGCAACACTCCGGGGACGCCTCTATGAGGTGTCCCCGTTCTGCTTTTTAGAACCGCAGTATGGGCCACAAGCTAGCGAAGTCGTCCGTCCAGGTGATCACCGGAACTCTAGAAGTACTCCAGCCCAAAATCGTATCGCGAATTTTCGACTGCGTAAACGTCTCCCGCTTCTCCGCCAGCAACACCCACCGCGAACTGCTCTCGCCCTTATCTTCATCGAGCAAATCCCGAGCCACCACCACCATCCGCGCCTGCCAACCCAGATAGCGAGCCAGCCCGCGCGTCACCGGCTCCAGATCCAGCGCACGATTCGAAATATGCAGCGCAACCATGCCTCCCGGAGCCAAACGCTGGCGGTAGATTTCCGCGCACTCGGCGGTCAGCAAATGCATCGGAATCGCGTCCCCGGAGAAAGCGTCCACCGCGATCAAATCGAAATCGTGCGCATGTCCTTCGGCCAACTCGCGCTCCAGTTGAATGCGCGCGTCCCCCAGCACCACGTCCGTGTGGGCTTTTGAGTCGTTCAGAAACGTGAACCACTTCCGCGCAATCGGTTCGACGTTGGGATTGATTTCATAGAAGCGATAGTGGTCGCCCTGGCGCCCCCATGCGGCCAGCGTGCCCGCGCCCAGTCCCACGACAGCGACGCGGCGCGGGCGCGGC
>JALYIB010000247.1 GCA_030775965.1 Acidobacteriota bacterium
GTGTAAACACGCTCGGCACGCCATTTTTCGCAGCTGAAGCGACTTCAGAAGACCGTCTAAACCATGAATACGCAAAAAGTTCGCACCAACGGATGGCGACAACCCCTCAGAATCGCTTCGTTGTGTATCCCGTCGCTGACAGCCGGAATTCTTTGGGCTCAGGACTCGAACACCAATCCCCGGCCAGCGGTACTGCGCGATCAGAAAATTGAACTCGTCACGAAAATCCGGCAGCCTTCACGGTGACGGGGGTGGGCGACATGATCGAGATGCAGCCCTTTGACGTGCCCCCCACTTCCGTCCAACATCGTAGCTGAAACTGACAGCGTTCGATTCTGCCGCTTCGCCTTCATATCAGTCCCTCTTCACGCGGCCGGGTCTGGGTCAAGGCCGGAGCCGGCGTGGCTGCGACGGCGGAGCCGTCAGGGAAGCCTTGAGGCAGAGCCGGACGTGTGATATTCGAAGGTGAAGAAGGCGAAGCGGCCCTGCGCGCGAACTCTTGCGGCGTTAAGTACCTCAGCGCCGAGTGTGGCCGCCGCGAGTTGTAATCCTCCCGCCAGGCTGCGATCTTCGCCCGTGCGTCGAATAAATTCCAGAACCAGCTCACGTTCAGGCACTCGTCGCGAAGCCTGCCGTTGAAGCTTTCGATGTGCGCGTTTTGCGTCGGTTTGCCCGGCTGAATGTGCACCGCGTCGATGCGCTTCTCGATGCACCAGGCCAGATAATGCCGCGAGCTAACCTCCGGTCCGTTGTCGCTTCGGATCGCCACCGGCGCGCCACGCCGATCAATAATCTTGGCTAGCGCGCGCGTCACTCGGCGGCTGGGCAGCGAAGTGTCCACCTCCAGCGCCAGGCATTCCCGCGTGTAGCTGTCCACTACCGTGAAGATCCGCAGCCTGCGTCCGCTCGCGGCGACATCGCTGACGAAGTCCACCGCCCACTCCTGATTCGGTGCGGTCAGCACGGGCCGCGGCCGCAGCGCACGTTCGAGCCGTTTGCGGCGCGTCCGCTTCACGCTTAATCCCAGATCGCGATACACGCGCCAAACGCGCTTGTGATTGACCCTCTCGTCGCTGGTCAGCATCACCCATAGCCTCCGGTATCCGAAGCGAGGCTTCTCGCGAGCCAGCTTGAGCAGCCTTTCGCGCAGCCCGCTGTCGTCGCGGCGCGATCGATACCGGTAGCTCATGCGCGGAATCTCCATCAGCCCGCAGACGCGGCGCTCGCTCGAACGAAACTCGTCGGCCAGGCGCCGCACTTCCGCTCTCTTCTCTACGAGCCTAGGGAGTTTTTTCGAATCACCGATTGCAGCATGTCTTTGTCGAGGCTGAGGTCGGCGACCAGTCTCTTCAGCCGCGCATTCTCTTCGCGCAGCTGCTTCACTTCTTGCGCCTCGCTCACCTCCATGCCTCCGTACTTCGACTTCCAGGCGTAGATCGTGTGCTTCGACACGCCGTACTGCCGAGCCAGATCCTCCACCGCTCGCCCCGCCTCCACCTGCTTCAGCGCCCCAATCATCTGCGCCTCGCTGTGCTTGCTCTTGCTCATCCGCTTTCCCCTTTCCTTCGTCCGAAATCGTACTCCATCTCGGACGGTTTAAGGGGGTCACGTCAAAAAATGACACCGGTCGTTTCGCGAGAAACCATGACCGGACCTATATTCCGGAAGCCAGAGCATTCTCGGATGGGAGCGCGCCTGTGACTTGCTACCTATTTAATCGTTGGCGCGTAGGAGAGGCCGTGGGGTTGGCCGGATTCATCCAGGTATTTCTGCTCTTCAGCGTTAATCGCCTTCCCGGTCTCCAGGTCCACATGAATGTGATACCCCTTGATGCCCGCCGCCCGCGCGCGCTGTCCCGCCCGCACACTACGGTCGACTGACCTCTCACCCTCGTGGCACGTTTCTTCGCGTGTCACGAACGCATTGTTCTCGGGCATCTTGTTGAATGTCATCGCCAGCGACCACGGTCGCGTAAAGACCGTCGGGTCGTCGATGGTGGCTTGATAGTACATAGTGTTCTGGTCGACCATGGTCCATTGTTCCGTGACCCGCATCTCTTCGCTATGCCAGGTACCGTGCTTGTCGAACCAGGTGTTGCCAGAGTTGTTGGTGGTCTCGACAATCAGCGTATGCCCCTGCCAATGACCAACTGAGTCCCCCATCATCAGTTTCACGCCGTCGCCGAGGTGCCGCCGGCCATCCATAGGAATGATACGAGTGGGCGAGGTGACACCTTGGGTCGTCATCACAACAAATCCCGGAACATACCCGATCCGAAAAATTCCCGCCGTCATGTCGTGAGGCACTCCACGAAAGAAACAACGAACGTCGGTGTCGATGTCCATCCGTTTCATCGGAGCGTAAATCCCCGCGAGATACTCCATCTTCTTTTTTTGCGCCTCGGGGTTATAGGGAATCATTCCCGTCGGAGAGTCAATCAGAAGACTTCCGATATTGCTGTTGTCCTCGCATAGAATGGCGTTGCCCGCAGGGTCGTTGCCGATTTCGATGCTATGGAGGCCATTTAGTACATAGGCGGCCGCGCTCCAGGTCCCCTGGAAGTCAGGCCAGCCTGAGTCCGTTCGGGGCGGGTCGATAACATTTGCCGGGAGAGCGTGCAGGTGCTGTTTCGGGCGTCGAACCTCGACGTTCCGGCACAACTCCCCTGCGTTCTGAATCTGCGAGAACCCGCTCGGCGCAGCCGGCGATTGCCCCCCCGGCGGCGCCGTAGTCGGCGGCTGAGCGGCAGCGACGGCGAAAGTGAACGGTATCGCCGTCAGTATTCCTATTCCCGCGATCCACTGTCGAGATTGACTTCTCATCACCGTGCCTCTTTTCCTCAGACCAGTTCTCCTCACGCCAGCCCTGCGGTCATTTCTTTTCAGGGACGCCCTCGAACGGAAGATGAGACCAGGGGAGCTTCACATTCCCTTTCGCGGCCTCTTCTTCCATATATGTGTGGCACTGATACTCCAGCAGACGAAGGTTCGGCTCCTGACGGCGGTACAGGGGCACGCGAAACTTCCATGCACGGCTGAAGACCTCCGGGTCTTCAATGGTAACTTCGTAGCTCATGATGTCCGGCGAAGTGCGCGTGTACCGCTCGACCACGTGCAGGGCATCGCTATGAAAATTGCCGACCCGATCGAACCAAGTCTGGTCGTTGAAATTCGTCACGTCGACCACCAGCGTGTTGCCCTCCCAGTGCGCGCGTGAGTCACCCATCCAGAACGAATCGCTATCCGGATCCGGATGTTTTCCTTTGAAAAAGAGTTGACGACTCACCCCGAGATATTCGTAGACGATCTGGGTGTAATTGGCGAACTGCAGGATCTGAAACGGGAACGGCATCAAGGTGATGCGCGGCACACCAGGTCTATAACAAAAGGTCTCCGTCGGGTCCGTCGTCGCGCGGTCTTGAAAGTTCTGCTCCCGCTGTTTCAATGCGGCAGATAAATACGGGATGCGCCCCCCCTCCACGACCCCATACCCGGCGGGCACACCCATGCGCGGCGAGTGATCCTCTAAATCAAATGACGCTGGGCCGATATACTGCCAGATGCCCGATAGGTCCGGTTGTCCAGCCACCGTCCGGGATGGCGTATATGGCGCGGCCCCGGCGGCGGGCTGCGCTCCCACCGGCCTGGTCACGAGGACTGTAATGATGGCAATGCGCGCCGCCACGCCTACTCTCATCGCGAAATAACTCTTCATGATCCTCCCTCGGCTACAGCGTCCCCATAAAACGCCCGCCGCATGATCCATCGCTCGCCCTGAGACATTTATTTAGTCGCATCCCCTTTATTCGTGTCCCCGCGGTTTTGAGAACCGGACGCCGCGCCGTTTGAGGAACCCAGCATGAAATCGGTCCCATCCGTCCGCGTGATCTTGTTGCCGTTGATCGCATTCGATCCGTCTTTTGCGCGAAAGCCGGAGATGACAACTTCCATTCCCACGGGCAGGCTGTCCTTCTTGATGCCCAGCCTCGCGAGGGCGTTGGGCGCACCTGTCTCGACGGCCCAGTTTGTCACCGATCCGTCTGGGCTTTTCACATCGATATAAATCCAACCGTGCGGGTTAATCCGCTCGACCTTCGTGATGACGCCCTTCAGTGTCACCACCGCCGTCCCATCAAACTCCGCCGCAAAGGAATGATGCGCCCATAGCGGCACAGACAGAGCACACCCAGCAACCGCAGCACTTACCGCCACCAGCAGTGATTTAATTCGCATTGGTATACCTCCTTAACATGCTAGCGCGATCCTTATGGAAATGTTGTCCCCCCCCTTACTCCGTTCCCCTTGGATTTGTCAACAGGCGCACCGGAAAATGTCGTTACACACGATTCAATATTTTCAACCATACGAACCTGCGGGGGCTCGCGCTGGCGTTTCCGGTCTCAAGAAATCAACGGCGGAAGCAATTTCTGGATCTTGTCTGGCTAGCTTTTCTCCGATGCCGTGGCGCTAAAATTGCCCGCGATCCCTGTGAGTCCAAACTCAGCCCGTAAAGGAGGATGTCCGACGACGGCGTGGCTAGGAATCAATCGATTGCGAACAGGCGCAGTACTCACGCAAGCTTCTTATTTCCAGTCATTATAGGGCCGAAACACCCGCGACTCATCTTAGAATGAGCCGGGACGGAATACCTGGAGGCCAGCATCGCCAACTCTTCGGCCCGCATGGTCAGGCTGCGCACTTTGTCGTCATTGGAGGAAATAGTCGGCCAGCGAAAACGGCCCTTTTCCAGACGCTTCGCGCACACCCACAATCCGCTGCCGTCCCACACGATGGCTTTCAATCGCGTTTTCGTTTTGTTCGTGAACAAAAACAAGTGCCCACTCAGCGGATCTTGCCCCAAGTGATCGCGCACCAGCCCGTGCAAGCCTTCAAATCCTTTGCGCATGTCGATGGCTTCCACCGCGATGTAGATCTTTGGTCGCCAGCCCTAACCCAAACAGCACAACTCACGCGCTTTCGGCGAGGCGAATCAGTCGCGCCAGCTCGGCTTCCGCAAACCGCCATGAACTTTCGATGCGCCGCCCGTTCGCCAGGCTCAATGTGAACTGTCCGCGGACTTCACTGGCCGCCACTTCGACCTTCACCATGCGCGCCGCCCGCGCTTTTTTGCCGACCTTCACCGCGTGCTCCCGCCGCCAGTAATCGAACGTCGTTAGTGGAATGCTTCGCTCCTGACAAAACTGTTACCGCGACAATCCGCTGGCCTTGTACTCCTCCAGCATCCGCTTCATCTGTTGTGATCTTTCCGTTTCGCCCATGCCACAGCTTGGCCGATCACCGGCTCACGCTCAAGATGGGCTGCTCAGACGCTTACCCTTGACCCAGACCCGGCCGCGTGAAGAGGGACTGATATGAAGGCCAAGCGGCAGAATCGAACGCTGTCAGTTTCAGCTACGATGTTGGACGGAAGTGGGGGGCACGTCAACGCGGCGTTTACTGGTCTATTTTGACTCCGGCGCTTATCCCCCTGTCACCGACCGTCCAAGTTGACCGTGCCTGCCTCTAAAACACTATTTTCAGTCCAAACTGTATCTGGCGCGGCGTACCTATGATCGAGGTGATTTTACCAGCCGTTGGGGAGACAACGCCCGTAAGGACAGAGTTACCCGAACTGTCCTTGACGATAGACTGAGTGAAAGCACCGGAGGAGGGCAATCCGTAGTTTGCGTGGTTGAAGACGTTAAACACCTCGGCCCGGAACTGAATCCCAAAGGTTTCCGAGATTTTCGGAATCTTGGTGTCCTTCGAGAGCGAAAGGTCGGCACTGACGAAATGGGGCCCGGGGACGCTAGTTCGTGCCGAGTTACCCGGCGTACCCACCACTGGCACTACAAAACATGCCGGATTGTACCAATGTGCTGTAGTCCCTAGAACTAGGTTGGTGCAATTTGGATTCACATCGGGCCGGGCGTAACCCGACTGCCCATTGCCTATTTGATCGAATCCGGTGGTTACTGTCACCGGCACGCCTGTCTGGGCCGCCTGGATCCCGCTCAATTGCCAGCCTTCCACCAGTTTGTTGCCATGGAAAGGGAATGCATACACCGCGTTAATGCGCAATGAATGGCGCACATCGAAAGAGCTGTTGCTGTAATCCGACCGCGAATCAAAGGGATTCTGAGCGCCTCCATTGTTTTGGCTTTCGCCACCGGTCCCGGCGGAACCATTATCCAAGGAATGCGAATAGGTGTAGGAAACCTGGTACGTGAGATTCTTCGTGAACCGCCGAGCCAGACCTACTTGCAGACCATGATAATTGGAGACTCCGTTGGCATTGGCCATCAGCAGCAGTCCGTAGTTTGGGTTGGTCCGCGAAAATGCCGTAATCCTACCATTGGTGATTGTCGCGAACTGAAGCCTGCCGTTTGAAGCGCAGCAGACCGGCTTCACTGGGTTCTCATCGAAGGCAGTCATCAAATGAACCCCCCGCGCACCCTGATAGGCAACCGTCAAGGTCGTGTTGGACATCACCTGGCGCTGGATGTTAAAGTTCCACTGCATTTGATAGGGAGTGTGGTTTATCCGCGAGTCAAATCCCTGAGACGGCGATGGTGGAGGTAACGTGCTCCCGGCGAAGGGCACCGGGAAACCCTGCGGATTGGTTACCGTAGCGGTCAGCGAGGGTGGCTGCGTCCAGAGACCGTAGAGATAAGGGTAAAGGATCATATCGTGATAGATTCCGAAACCGGCCCGGAAGGAGGTCTTGTGATCCTTGAACGGATCCCAGGCCAGACCGAACCGCGGGTCGAAGTTCCACTTCGAGGGATTGCCGTTTATGAAAACATTCGGCACGTTCGTGAATCCGGATCCAGTCGCCGGGTCTGTAATCACATATAGATTGTTCCGTATTTCCGTCGGATTGGAGACGAATTCATAACGCAAACCTAGGTTTAAGGTAAGCGTGGACGAAATCTTCCAATCGTCTTGAAAATAGGGTTCGATCTGGATCTCACGCACATCGCGATTGCTGTACTGGGGTCCAGGCACCTTTCCTCGAAACAAGGAAGGGGAGGCCTGGAGGAAAAGCGCTAAGCTGTTAAATTGCCACATGCCCCCATTGCTATCACCAGCCCTGGTGTTACTGTCCCGGCGCAAGAGCGACGCCCCAACCTTAATCGTATGCGAGCCGTGAGTCCAGATAAAATTACCGGCTTCGTTGAAGCGATTCACCACCAAGTTGAACGGCGTTGTGAACCCCCCCCCCGTAAGAGGATTGGCGGTGGTGTTCACACCGGTTATATTGAGCGTGCCATCGGGAGCAGCGCCATTGTAATAGTTAAATTCCGGTATGGAACCCGCCGCAGCGCCGGTCTCGAGTGGACGCGAGAAACTGAAACGAAATAACCCCACCAGGTTTGGGGAAAAGATGTGCCGCTCTTCGATCGTGGCAAACTGATTTCGCGAGGTATCGATCTCGGGCCAGTACGGGAGGTTCGATAAGGGAAAGGGCTCGGTC
>JALYIB010000248.1 GCA_030775965.1 Acidobacteriota bacterium
TAATCCTCGATCGCCTGCTCCACCGTCTTGAAGGCATTGGGATTGGGCGTCCCATTCTGCCTGGAGAGGAATTGAACGGTCCACTGATCGATCAACTCTTCGGCGGCGAGTTTTTCCCGCACACCCAGCTTCGCGAGCGAACCATTGAATGTAAAGGGCGCGATGCTAAGGTCTGGGTGCCGGACAAGAAGCCTTGCGTAGATGGGGCAGCCGCATCCGAAAATCAATCGCGGCGGCAGCCGCTTTGGGTTTTTGCGGCTTGGGGAAGCATGGCGACAGTCGACTCGGTGCCTTACGAAAATGTCGCGCATGTGCCAAATTGTAGCGCAAACTCGCTACAGTTGGAAGTAAATTCTTGTAAGTAGATCCACTACAATAAGTTGTAGTGGCGGAGGAAGAGGGATTCGAACCCCCGGACGAGTTTCCCCGTCAACGGTTTTCAAGACCGCCGCCTTAAACCACTCGGCCATTCCTCCGTTTTTATCTTAGGACACTCCTGGGCGTCCGATCAAAGTCAGATTCTGGAGGTGGCGCCGAGTTCCTCTCCGCGATCTCCCTTTAACGGGACGCCGCCCCATTTGCTGAAGCGGCAGGCAATACAAGTTGACTCTTGGCGGGTTCGCCATATAAAATGCAGGTTTAATATGGGGAAGCATCTGCTATGGGTAACTCTCGCGATTTTCGGAAGTAGCGCCCATGCGCAATGGCTGAACTATCCGGCACCGGGCACGCCCCGTACGCGCGACGGCAAGCCGGATCTCGCGGCCCGTGCGCCCAGGACCTACGATGGTAAACCGGATTTGTCCGGCGTCTGGCACGTGAAGGGCGAATCCATTGAGGAGAAGAAGCGGCTCTTTGGCCCAGATTATGGCCGGATCGTGGTACCCGGCATGGAGCCCGGCACGACTTCCAAGTACGCCCTCAATATTTTCGTGGACTACCCGCCCGGGGAGATCATCATGCGCCCCGAAGCGCAGGCAATATTCGACCGGCGAAGAAAAGAGGGAGAACTCCCTGGTCCGACCCGCTGCCTGCCGCTCGGTATTCCAGGGTCCACTCTAGTCTCCGAAGTGCATAAGATCGTGCAGGCTCCCGGCTTGATCATCATCATGCTCGAACTCGACAGCATGACCCGCCAAATCCACACCGACGGACGCAAGCTTCCCGTGGATTCCAGCCCGTCTTGGCTCGGTTACTCGGTGGGCAAATGGGAGGGAGATACTTTGGTGGTGGACACGATAGGGTTCAATGACCGGACCTGGCTGGACGGGATGGGTCATCCGCATAGCGAAGACCTGCATCTCGTGGAGCGCTACCGTAGGCCGGATTTTGGACATCTGAACGTGGAAATGACTTTCGACGATCCTAAGATGTACAACAAGCCTTTCACCGTTAAGGTGACTCATCTGCTTCAGGCGGATTCAGATATTTTGGAGTACGTCTGCGCGGAAAACGAGAAAGATCGCATCCACCTGGGGCCCAAGTAAACTCCGGATTGATCCGCACTAGCGGCCCCTGCCGGGCCGATTTGCGCCGCGATGTTACCGCCTGTTCCCGTGAGCCCCGAGTCTAATCCCTAATGCGGCAACGCGAGCGCACGTAGCGCCGTCCACGTCCGAGGCCCGCGGGGCATGCATTGTTACGGCCGTTCCAGCACCGTTTCCGCGAGTACCCGCAGGTCGTCGATGATGAAATCGGGCGGCGCCTGCGCGAACGTTTCGGGCTGAAATCCCCAGGACACGCCGCAGGCCTGCACCGATGCGGCGCGTGCCGTCAAGACGTCAACCGCACTGTCGCCCACCATCACCGTGCGCGACCGGTCGGCGCAGGACTCGGCGATCAGCCGTTCGATGCCTACGGGGTGAGGTTTTTTTTCTTCAAAACTATTGCCGCCGTAGATTTTGAAAAAATGCCCCGAGAGTCCCAGTCCGGCGATCAGGCGCTGGCTGAAGCGCACCGGTTTATTGGTCAGCACGGCGAGCGCAATGTTATGTTGATGCAACCGGTCGAGCGCTTCCCGCACGCCCGGATAGAGCGTGGTGGCGTCGAGCATGTGCTCACCGTAATAGTCCAGGAAAAATTGCAACGCCGCCAGGTGCTCATCTTCATCGAGATCCGGCAGCGCGCGTTTTACCAGCATGGGAGCGCCGTTGCCGACATACGAAGCCACCACCTCGTGGGGCAGGGGAGCGCGATGCTTCCAGGACAGCATGGCGTTGACGGAGCTGACCAGGTCTTCCTTGGAATCGATCAAGGTCCCGTCCAGGTCAAAAATCAGTAGGTCTTTCATTCGTTTTTTCGCTTCGTCTGGGC
>JALYIB010000249.1 GCA_030775965.1 Acidobacteriota bacterium
GCGTTCGCCACCGCTCCCCTGGCACGCCTCATTCTCGAAGGCTGGCTCGGCTTTCTTTAGAAATTGTAGCTGGCCTCACTCTGCCCGCCGACTTCAAATCCAGGATCGACGCTGCGTGGCAACGCGCCCACGACGTCCGCGGCGATATCGGGAATTCCGCGGCCGGGGCTTACTTGCCGCTGGCGCTCCCGAGCGAGGTCGGTCAGGTGAAGGGTCTGCGCAATATGCGCTTCCCGCCGCGCCGGGCGTTGATGCCGCACGTGGTGTTGTCGCCCGCCGAAGGGAACGCGAAAACGTTCCGCAATTGCGTTAGCTATAGCTAAACTAAGCTGCAACCGGCAGTTCTTCGCGGGTCTTCGGCGCTTCGCGGGCGACATCTTTGTCAAGTGCCAGATATCCGCACGCCACCACTACCAGGAACATGGTCAGTACTTCACTATCGCCCAGGTTCATGTTTGCGACACCGTCCACCAGCGTCGCAACCACCACCGCGATTCCCCCATGCAGCAGAAACCGCCGATCGTCGCGCCCCGCCGGCAGCGTCCGCAAACCCTTCCAGAAATCCCAAAGAATGCGCCCCATCAGCCATAAAAATACCAGCAGCGTGGGAATTCCACGTTCGGCCGCATAATGCAGATAGATATTGTGCAGGTGGATGTACGACCCCACGGGCAGCGGTCGCGGAATGTCGGCCGGAACATATTCGTTAAAGTGAATGCGCGGCATCTCCGGCCCCAATCCCAGCACAGGATGCCGCTCGATCATCTGCAGCCCGGTGCGCCAGACAACCTTGCGGAAATCATTGGAATCCAGACTGCTAGGACGCAGGATGGAAGTGAAGCGCTCGCGGATGACGTTGGGTGAAAGCAGCAATCCCGCGACCACCGCCACCGGCATCGCCATGACCAGCCAGCGCCGCCAGAACCATAGCAAGTAGAGCCCAGCCACGGCAGTCGCAATCCACACCCCGCGTGTCTCCGCCAGCAGCAGGCCCAGTGAACTCACTCCCCCCACTACGATCCACAGCCACATCCGTTTCCGCGCCTCCGGAGCGAAGAACAAAAATGAAGCGAGCATGATCAGCACGAACATTTCCTCGGCCGAAAACGTGTACCAGTGGCTCATGAACCCGGTGATGCGCTCTCCGACGTAGTAGTTATAGACGTTGCTGCCCACAGCCTGCGCCTGCTGCACTTTGCGCGCGAACTGCACGAAACTGAGCCCCGCGCTGACGCTACCAAACGCCGCCCAGCTCAGGAACAGCCAGCGAATCATCGCCATATTCCGCAGCAGCGAAAACACAATCAGCAGTTGCGTGAACACATAGATTTTCTTGATTTGCGGCCATCCCGCCGCCGGATTCCCCGAGAAGGCGATCGCGACCAGGGTTCCCAATAAGAACAACCCCAGCGGCAATTTGATCGGAGGCAGCCGCAACTTTTCACGCGATAGCAGCAACGCCGCTAGCGCCATGCCCAGCAGAATTTGCGAAGGGGCGATCCCCACCACAATCGCGGCGGACGACGTAAACGCCAGCCAGCGCGCGGTCCTGAGCATCAATGGTTCCGTGGTATCCATGCAGCAATCCATTATCCCAAAGCCCGCTGCTCAAGGCTGCGTGGGCCTTCCACACCATCCCGATATACATGGAAAAAGCACGCCTGAACTTGCACTCAGCGGTTTAGTTTTGGACGCCAACTGCACCATGAGAGAAGAATCCCTGGAAGGTCCCCTCCTCCGATGGCATGAAGGGAATCGATCTGACGCGCCGGAAAATCTTCATCGGCCACGGCATCTCGAAATAAACAACTTCCTCGCCCGCACGATTTGCGCGGATCTGTAAATCGCGAAGCCGTAGCTTACGCTGCCTTTCTAATAGTGGAATCGGTACTTCACCTGCAAGTACACCTGCCGCGGATCTGCATAATGGGTTCCACCAAAAGTCTGGCTGTTGTCCAAAAGGAAGCGCCGGTTCAGCAAATTGAGCGCACTCACCGAGATGGTCAGATTCTCCGCCACCGCCTTACCCACCGTGAGATCGAAAGTCGTGTGTCCCGGCAAATGCGCCGGCACGTCGCTCGATCCATCGGTGAATCCCGAACCGTAATACAGGTTCCCACCCGCCACCACGCGATACGGCAGGTCGAAGTTAAATCCGGCGTGCAGTGTTTGCCGCTGGTCGTGATCCAATAAAAAATAGCCGCTCGCCGGAGGCGAAAAATCCGTCAACCCGCCGCTGATCGCGCCCCTCCCCTCGGCGTGCGCGTAAGCATAGCTGAAATACACCTCGCCGCGATGCAGCAAGCGCGGCGAGCGCACTGTCGCCTCCCACCCATACAGACGCGCGCCTTCGATCGTCAGCGGGAAAAACAGATTGGAATTTCCAATCGCGTTGTGATCGAAGTAATTGCGCGCCCGCTGATGATAATTATTCACCTCTAAAGCCCACGCGCGCAGCGGAATGGTGACCCCGAACTGATGCTCCTGATCCCGTTCGCCACGCAGCGGAATAAACCCCAACCCCTGCGCCACCGCGAAATCCAGCACCGGACCCGTCACCGTCGACAGCGGAGGCGCCTGGTAATACTTGCCCCAGAACCCGCGCAGCACCCAGTTCAAATGCGGAATGCGGATCGCCCCGCCTAGTCGCGGGCTCGCCGCGTTTTCAGAAATCGCGCCTGTGAAATGCGTCAGCCGCACACCAGCCGTCAGTGTCAGCCACGACAACGCTTTGTATTGATCTTCGAGGAATAACGCCTCCAGATGCCCCGCCGTCGCCTGCCGGTTCGCGATCGTCAGCCCCGAGCCATCGTTCGCGATCAAATTCACTGACTCATCATCGTGCTGTCCGAATCCATAAACCCCAGCGCTCGCGTTATGCTTCGGAGTCAGCAGATTCAACGACACCTGCGCGCCGCCATATTGCGATGCGCGATGCTGCGTCGTACTCAGCGGAGTATCCGCCGGAGCACCATCGTAATCGGCGCGATTGAAATGATAAAAAGGCGAAGTGGTCAGGATCAGTCCCGGGCGCAACGTGTGCACCCACGAAAAACTCGCCAGCGTGTCGCGTTCGTTTTCCTGATCGCGCATTCCCGCCGCCTGCGCGTCCGGGTCATTCGGGATCTGGTAATCATCGCCGCGCGCCAGCGTCACCAGGCGAAACTGGTTGTTGGCATCGCGGTTATAGATCAAGGTGGCCATACCCCCTAGTCCCCACACGCGATCGTGCAGGACATCTGGCCCCGGAGTCGACAGCCCGTAATCGCTGCGATTGCCATTCAAGCTCGCATAGTAAGCGAACTTCTCGGTGTGGCTACCGAAGTTTACCTGATCGTTGGTCTGCTTGAACGTGCCCAATGTAGTGAACAGCTCGCCTTCCTGATTACGCTCGAAGCCCGTCCGCGGCACTGCATTGAACACCCCATAAGTCCGGTCGCCGTAAGCGGGCGAGTATCCGCCGCGCTGCGCCTCCAGGTAATTGATGTCCTTAGGATCGATCTGCGGGCCCACGTTGCTCGCGATATTGGTATTCGGAATCGGCACGCCGTCAATCGCCCAGGTCACCTGATGTCCGCCGCGCACGTGCAGTTGATCGTGCGCAATCCAGGCGCCTGGCACATAATCCGTGATGATATTCAGGCTGTTGCTCAGGTTCGCGCCCGGCGTAGTGGCGATTTCACCGCGGCTGATGATTGTCGACGGCGTCATCTGTTCCGCGTTCACCGCCAGCGCCGATTCCGCCACGCTCACGGACTCCTTCACCGCGCCGATCGCCAGTTGAAAATGCAGAATCGGCGCGCTGCCGGAATCCACCACTACCGCTTGCACCGACGCGTTGAACCCATCGTGTGTCACCGTCACCTGGTACGCGCCCACCGGCAGCGAAGTGACTTCGAAAGCCCCCTCCGCCCCCGTGGTTGCGGTCTGCGAAAAATCCGACGTGCTGGATTTCACGACCACCTGCGCGCCGCTAACCGGACGATGATCGGGATCATGCACCACCCCGCGCACCGAGCCCAGGACCGCGGCCCACATCCCCGCTGGAAATAGAAAAATAATCGAGACAAAGATAGAAATTGGTTTCACGCTGCAAGATTCCACCGGAAGACGTGCGCAGCGCGCGCACCCGCGAATCAGCTCAACTTAGGCGGTGAAGCGGGGGGGAGGCCGTTGATGTAGGAAGGAATCGAGGATGCAGCGCACAGCGGAGGCTGGTCTTGCGGCGATTGAGGCCGCGATCTGCGGCAGGAACAAGCCGGCGCTGGACTGCACAAATCCAGCCGCAAATGCAGACGGCGCCCCGGCCACTTGTGAACACCCCGGCGGACAATCAGGAGCGGCGTGAAACCCGGAGGATTCCCGGCCCGCTGAGCGGTGCAAAGCACAAGACCGCGCAAAACCTGCCCGCTTGCAGCAGGCCATCTGGCACTGCGGCTGGTCGGCTTGCGCCAGCAAAGTCATCACCGGCGCCGGTCCGAATAGCAGGATCAGTGCGAGCGCGATGATGTGTCGAGCGCGGTTCATCTGTCAGCAGTATACAACCCTGCTTGCCTTTTACAACAGTCGGAATAAGCGGAACACACTGGGGCTTGCAATCCCCGCCAAAGCCGGCAGGAATCCAGGAGCCACACCCTTCCGCCGAAACTCGCCGTGAATCGCGTGTCCACCCAAATACAGGAAGGTGCCGCCCGCGATTGCCAGCAAGGCGTAAAGAACTTGCGGCTCCAAGAGGGGCGCTACGACCAGTTCCAGCCCCGCCCCCCCCAGCGTCGCCGATTCCGCTAGCAAGCACCATCCCAGAGCCGCCCGCCGCGAAGCCATCGCCGCGCGCACGATCACCCCCAGCGCCAAGCCCTCCGGAATTTTGTGGACCGCGATTGCCATCATAAACGGCATCCCCAGATGCGCCGGTCCATCGGCGGCCGAAACGGTCCAGCCGTCGAGCGCGCTGTGCACCGCGGCAGCAATTAACAGCGGCGGCGCAAAACCATGAAGTTCCGCCGAACAATGATCGTGATCGTGCGGATGGGAACACGCCGGACACACCGGATGCACAAAGCGATCCACCAACCACAGCGCGCCGAAACCTGCCGCGAGCCACAGGAACGCGTGGAACCAGCTTAGGTAATCGGCAATCTCCGGCAGCACCCAGAACAGAGCGACGCCCACTAGGAGCCCTCCGCTAAAGGGAACCAGCCGACGCGACCATCGGTGCACCGAAGTCATCCATACGCCCGCAGTGGCGCTCAAGAAAGCAACCCCGGTTATGACAAATGGCACAGTGAAATTCAGGGAAGGCTCCTGTATACTTTAGGGAAGAACATCCGGGCCGCAAAGAACAAGCCTGGATGCCTCCATTGTAGCTTGGACGCCTCGGACTGCAGTCCAGCTTGTGGGTGAAACAAAATCCGCCACTGGCGAGAGGAACGAATTGCGATTGGGCTCGTCATATTGATCGCTTCTTGCTCAACAAGTTTGGACACACTTTAGAAATGC
>JALYIB010000250.1 GCA_030775965.1 Acidobacteriota bacterium
CTTTCACGGCGGTAACGAGGGTTCGAATCCCTCTGGGGACGCCACACTGTTATTGTCTTTAGCACGATATGCCGATACACACTCATGGGCGCACAATCCACCACCATCATGTCCGTCGTGCTAGCAATCGTAGTCGGCTATTTCGCCGGCCGTGCCATCGGCGTCTAACCAGGGACACATCGAGCCGCTCAAGAAAATGATGGAAGCATTTAGCCATCAGCACGTCCACGCCTAATGCGCATTACGATTGCCCACAACAAAGACCGCGAGCAGATGATCCAAATGGTGGACCGAGCCTTCGACGAAGTGTTTAAAGGGGTGGCGCAAGTCCCCCTCACCATCGCCCATCAGCAAAAATCCTGGCAAGGTCCGTTGATGACCTTCTCGCTGATCGCCAAGATGGGGTTCCTCAGCAACCCCATCAGCGGCACAGTGGCGGTTACCGATACCGACGTCACCTTCGATGCCGACCTAGGCATGCTAGCCAAACTTATCCCGGCGGAAAAAATCCAGGCCGCGCTGCAAACCCGCCTGCGGGGATTGCTAACCTAATTCTCGCCTACCGCGGTCCCGCGAACCCTTAAAGTGCTACGGCCATCCCCGGAAGACTACGGGCAGTTTGCTCATGGTCCGGCCGCGCAACTGGCGCCATCATAGATCCATGAGATCTCTGCGAGCGCTTGCGGGGCAAACCGGCTCTGGCGCGAAACGCGGGTCCAGGACATCGAGTACGTCTTGATGGCCGGTTTCATGGCCGTCGCTGCGAGTGCCGTTCTGCCCGAGGCCCGCGGCGTCATCAGCACCGTTTTCAGGCGCGTCCCGTCGGGATTGATTCCGGCCACCGGCCCCGCGCCCACCGGCTAGCCGCCACAAACGGAAAAAGGGCGGCATCCCGAAGGATGCCACCCCCTTGAACAGAAATTGCCTGCGAACCAGTGTGCCGAATTAGTAGCGATTGTTCCGGCGCTGTCCGCCAAAACCACCGCCGCCACCCTTGCCCCGTCCACCGCCGCCGCCGCCGAATCCGCGGTCTTCTTTCGGACGGGCTTCGTTGACGTTCAACGCCCGGCCGTCCAGTTCCCTGCCGTTTAACTCGGCAATGGCGCGGTCGCCTTCCGCGTTGTTGCTCATCTCGACGAACCCGAAACCACGGGCCTGTCCAGTATCACGATCGGTTACCACGCTGACACGGTCAACGGTTCCGTATGCCTCAAACATCGATCGAATCGCGTCTTCGGTTGCACCGAAGCTGAGATTCCCTACAAAAATATTTTTCATTTTTATTTTCCTCTGCAGTTGCAGAACAGCGAATCATGGGCAGGATCGGACATGGGCGGCAGGACCGGACAATGTTAAAGATGCCTAAATCAGCGAACTGACAAACTACGCCTTAACTGTAGCACGTTTAGTACGCCAGGCTCTGGCTCGTTACCGGTGGTACCCCTGCGAGCTCAACGACAGGCCATTCAGCCAGCGCAGCAGCGGATTTTGTGAGAACCCGACTGGGTCCAAATACCACCAAGCGCCCCCGATCGCCACGATCCCAATCACACCCCAAGCCAACGATTTAGTGAGCATGACTGACCACCGCGTCCTCAAACTGCACATCCGGCCGCAGCCGCGACGCCAACACCGCGCCCACCAGCAGCAGAATCCGCCGCGCGAGCGGTGGCTGAATCATTAGAAAAATAATCCATAGCACCGGCGGTGCGATCCGTAGACATTCGTCTCCACCGCGGTTCATGGGAAAGGGGTTACGGCTGCCAGCCTAATGCGGTCAATTGTTGTTCGAGGTACGCCAACCCGTCAGCCAGCGTCTTGCGATAGCGCTCTTCGCTGCACTTAGCCAGATCGGCCATCACCCGCGTGCGATGCAGCAGTAGGCTCTCCAGCTTGCGCTGCAAATCCAATTGCTCACGAGTCAGCCGGGGTTTCGCCTCGCCCCGCCGGAGATTCGCGGATTCGATCTGCGCTTGGATCGATTTACTTTCCCACCCCCGCGCCACGCACCCATTATACGTCGTTCCTATCCGCCGTTACGGTACATCGTCACTATGTTGTTTCTATACATTCGTTACGAAGCACCGGGGAAACCTTCATGCCGCCGCCAAACGCCAGAGTCGCACACAGGTGCATTCGTCTCCCTCGAGTCCGCGGAGCCTTTCGCTAATACGCGTAAGGCTCGCCGAACAGGATCGAAATAATATCGCGCTTGTAATCATTCCGGTAACGACGGTATCTTAATTAAAGAGCGATGAAGATTCCCCCGGCATTTTTTCTTGCGCTAGTGCTGCTCACCTCCTGCACCAACCCCGCGCCTTCCCCCGGTGCCCCCCATGCAACCGTATCTATGCGCGACGGCTCCACTCTAGCCGGCACCATAACCGCCAGTTCGCCCTCTGAAATTACGCTGCTCGGCGATGACAAAGCCGCCCACACCATCGCAATGACTCAAGTAAGCTCGATCGCGTATGATCAACCCCCAGCGGGCGCCGTCGATCCCGGCGCGACTCAGCCCGACCCCACCCACAACGATCACTATCACCCACCCCTATCCGCCATCCAGACCAAGACCTTCACACTCCCCGCCGGCGCGCTGATCCCCGTGCGCTCCGAAGAAACGATCGACGCCGCCGTCGCCTCCCAAGGCCAGACCTACGCCGCCGAAGTCACCCGCAACATCACCGATGCCGACGGAGCCGTAGTGATC
>JALYIB010000251.1 GCA_030775965.1 Acidobacteriota bacterium
TCCCAAGGGCTTCTTCCCGCAGCAGGATACCGGCCGTTTGAACGGCAACATCGTGGGCCAGCAGCACATCTCCTATCAAGCGCTGGTCGAGAAAGCGAAATGGTTTGAAGAGCAGGTCCGCGTCGACCCCGACGTCGAAACAGTAACCATGGTGGCCGGTACCAGCGGCGGCGGATTCGGCGGCAATAATGCGAATATCAACGTTCAGTTGAAGCCGGCAGGCGTGCGAAAAGCTACTTCCGACCAAGTCATCGCCCGTCTGCGGCGCAAGACTTCCGGCGTGCCCGGGGCAACCATGTTTCTGCAAAATTCCCAGGACGTGCGCATCGGCGGCCGCCAAGGCAATGCTCAATACCAATACACGCTGCAGGCGCCCGACTTCGCCACGCTGGCGCAGTGGGGGCCCAAGGTCCTTGATCGGCTCTCCGGGCTTACCGAGATTGCCGACGTCAGCTCAGATCAGCAGAATTCCGGCTTATCGTCCAACGTGATCATCGACCGCGATACCGCCTCGCGTCTGGGTCTGACGGCGCAAGCCGTCGATTCTGCGCTCTACGACGCTTTTGGCCAACGCCAGGTATCGGTGATGTACAAGTCCATTAATCAATATCACGTGGTACTGGCGCTGCAGCAACAGTGGTGGGAGAGTCCGGATTTCTTGAAAACGATTTACGTCCAGACCCCCCGCGGCACGGACGTTCCTCTTTCCACTTTCACGCACTTCACCCAGGGGATCACACCGATTTCCCTGCCTCACCAAGGTCAGTTCCCGGCCACTACGTATTCGTTTAACCTGACCGAAGGTACCGCGCTGAGCGACGCCGTGGCCGCCGTCAATCGCGCGGAAGTGGAGATGGGGTTGCCCGCCAATATCACCGGTAAGTTCGCCGGCACCGCCCAGGCTTATCAGGATTCGCTCGGCAATCAGCCCATCCTCATTGGCACCGCGCTGCTGGCGGTCTACATTGTCCTGGGGATGTTGTATGAAAGCCTGATCCATCCCCTCACCATCATCTCCACGTTGCCCTCGGCGGGCGTCGGAGCGCTGGTGGCCATGGTCCTGTTCAAAAGCAACCTGGATATCATCGGCATGATCGGAATTATTTTGCTGATCGGCATCGTCAAGAAGAACGCGATCATGATGATCGACTTCGCGCTGGCGGCCGAACGCAACGAAGGCCTCACTACGCGCGAAGCCATCTACAAAGCCTGTCTGCTGCGCTTCCGGCCCATCATGATGACTACCATGTGCGCGCTGCTGGGCGGCATGCCCATGGCGCTCGGCTGGGGCGCCGGAGCCGAACTGCGCAAACCCCTTGGAATTGCGATCGTGGGCGGATTGGTGGTCAGTCAAATGCTCACGCTATTTACGACCCCTGTGATTTATCTCTACCTAGACCGTCTTAGCAAACGTTTCGCGGGGCGCCAGCCGAGTTTCCAAAACCGGCCCGGTTTCCTGGTTCCCGGCGGACTTATGGAGAGTGGTGATTGATGACTCGACTCCGAACCAGCGTGACCAGCACACTGCTGGCTTCGCTGCTGTGTTCTTCCTGCACGGTGGGCCCCAAATACCAGCGTCCGTCCGCCCCGGCTCCGCCGGCCCTCAAGGAAATCGCCGGCAACGACCAATGGAAAATGGCCACTCCCAGCGACGCCCTCCTCAAGGGCAAGTGGTGGGAGATTTTCGGCAATCCCGAGCTGAACCGCCTGGAAGAGCTGGTCGACGTCAATAACCAGAACGTGAAACAAGCTGAGGCGCAGTTTCGCGAGGCTCGCGCCGTCGTCGCCGGGAATCGCGCCAACTATTTCCCCACCATCGGAGCGAATCCCGCCATTACGCAAACCGACAGCGGATCCAATGGCGGCCGGGGTGGTGGAACCAGCCAGACCTTTTCTTTACCCGCCGTCGCCACCTGGGAGCCGGATCTGTGGGGCCGCGTTCGTCTGTCGGTCGAAAATGCCGTCAACAACGCGCAAGTGAGCGCCGCCGATCTCGAAAACGTCCGCCTTAGCGCGCAGGCTCTGCTTGCTTCCGATTTTTTTTTGTTGGCGGCGCAAGACATGCAGCTAGCGGTTTTGAAGGATACCATCGAAGCCTACCAGAAGAACCTGGAACTGACCACCAACCGCTTCAACGGCGGCGTCGCCTCCAGAAGCGATATTACCCTGGCGCAAACCCAGCTCGCCGGCGCCAAAGCCCAGGCCACCGAAACCCGCGTCGCCCGCGCGACCTACGAGCACGCCATCGCCATGCTGACCGGTCAGCCGCCCTCCGCGCTGGATATTGCGCCCAGTAAGATTGACGCGCCGCCTCCCCCCATTCCGCTGGCCGTACCTTCGCAGTTGCTCGAACGCCGTCCCGACATCGCGGCTAACGAGCGCCTGGTGGCTGCCGCCAATGCGAACGTCGGCATCGCCGAGACTGCCTATTATCCGACCTTGACTCTCTCGGCCAGCCTCGGCCTCCTTTCCACGAACCTTGCCAATCTGTTCACCTATGCCAGCCGCAGTTGGTCGGCCGGACCCGCGCTCTCGCAAACCCTGTTCGATTTCGGCCGGCGCGGCGCCCAACTAGAAAGCGCGCGAGCCGCCTACGACAGCACCGTGGCGGCTTACCGCCAGACCGTGCTCTCCGCCTTTCAGGAAGTCGAAGATGACCTTTCGACCTTGCGTTATCTGGCGGAAGAGGCCGTGCAGCAGCGGGAAGCGGTTGTGGCCGCGCAGCAGGCCCTGATGCTCGAAATCGACCGCTACAAAGCTGGAACGGATTCTTACCTCAGCGTCATCACCACGCAGACCATCGCTTTAAGCGACCAGCAGACCGCCATCACCATTCTGCAACGGCGCATGGCCGCGGCTGTCGATCTCATCAAAGCCCTCGGCGGCGGTTGGGATGCCTCCACTCTGCCCACGGCCGGCCAACTTCGCTCCACGGCGCTGGCCGATCCCAAAAATACTCCCAACGTAGCTCAGCCGTCCGTCAAGTAAGCGGCTCCGCGCGTGAGTCTGACCATCCGCCACCTACTCTCTTTCTTCCTGCAATACGGTGTCTTCGGGCTGGTCCTGCTGGCCGTCGCCGACGACTCTTTCCTTTTCCTCCCCATCGGTAGCGATTTGCTTAGGGTGGTGCTGGTCGCCCGAAATCCTCCTGGACTTGGTCTGCCGAAACCTGGGCGAGGCCGGCCTCACCTCCTCGATTCCTTGGAACACCAGATGCGAGGGCGCGCCGCTGCCGTGCTGGTGGTTTCCTGCCTGGCCCGCCCCCCCTTTCCCTTCGGCGCCGCCATTGCGGCCTCCAGCGCCCCTCCAATATCCCCGGCCGCGCCTGCTGATGGTAGTCTTCTCAGCGAGGCAAGCTCGATTCGCCCTCGTGGGTTGGTCACGATTTACTTCGGACGCCGCATCTTACGGATTGCTAACTCCACTGAATTTCTTTGATTTCTGGCTATTTTTATCATGTTTTACTTGACATGAAGCATCCTGTCGATCATACATTGGGCGCTCAGCTTAAGGCTATGTAGGTTAATCCCCCTACTGCCGATGTTTGCTATAACCCAAAGTCGGCTAACCCAATTAGGAGAGTTCGCACACACATGATCCCAGTGCTCGGTATCCTCGTAGTCTTTGGCTGCATTGCCGGGGGCTACCTGATGGAAAAAGGCAACATGCTGGTGCTGATGCAGCCGGCTGAGCTTTTGATCATCGGTGGGGCCGCGATCGGGACGGTTTTGATCGGCAATCCGCTGTATGTCTTGAAGGCCATTGTCGGCGGGGTTCTGCAGGTCTTCAAGGGAAGCCGCTACACCGCCGCCGTTTATCTGGACACCCTCAAGTTCTTGAACGACTTCTTCAACACCGCCCGCAAGGCCGGCTTATCGACGCTCGAACAGGATTTGGACGAACCGGAAAAAAGTGAACTCTTCAAACGCCATCCCAACTTTGTCAAAGACAAAGAGGCCATGCATTTTTTCTGCGATACCATGCGCACCCAGGTGACCGGCGGCGTTGACACGCATGACCTGGATCAAATCATGGAAACCGACTTAGAGATCCTGCACCGCCAAGGCCGTCTTTCCGCCAACGCGCTTACCACTGTGGCCGACAGCCTACCCGGATTGGGAATCGTTGCCGCTGTATTGGGCGTGGTGATCACCATGGGATCGTTAGGCGGGCCGCCGGAAGAAATCGGACATAAAGTGGCCGCCGCTCTGGTGGGCACGTTTCTCGGCATTCTACTGTGCTACGGCTTTTTGGGACCGGTGGCCGCGCACATCAAAAAACACTCGGACGCCGAAGGTGAGTACTTGACCTGCCTGCGCATGGGCTTGCTGGCTAGTATCAAAGGCCTTTCTCCCATGCTCGCCCTCGAAGCAGCGCGGCGCGCGATTCCACATCACTTGCGGCCCAGCTTTCAAGAGATGGACAAGGCCTGCCGCAAAACGGCCGATGCCCCTGTCACTGAGGTTGCCGCTTGAGCGCTAAGAACGGCCCGGCGATTATTATCGTCCGCAAGCACGCCGGCGATCACGACGATGGGCACGGCGGCGCCTGGAAGGTAGCTTACGCCGACTTCGTCACCGCCATGATGGCCCTCTTCATCGTGCTGTGGCTCTTGAGCGCCAGCGAAAAAGTGCAAAAAGCAGTGGGTGGATATTTCCTCGATCCCTCGGGAAAGGGCCGGCAAACCGGGTCCACGAACTCGGGGTCCGGCGAAACCCTCAAATTGAATCGCTCGGACTTGCAGAAACTGAAAGAAAAACTAGAACAGATCCTGAAACAGATTCCAGCGTTCCAGCATATGCAAAATCAGATTCGCATCTCGCTGACGACGGAGGGCCTGCGCGTGGATTTGATCGAGACAGAAAAGGGTCTCTTCTTTGAAACCGGCGATCCCAAACCGACGGACGCGGGGATCGAACTCCTCAAGGTACTGAGCGCCGAATTGGTCAAGCTGCCGAATAAAATAGCGATTGAGGGACACACCGACGCGCGGCCCTACGGGCGCCCGGACTATTCGAATTGGGAGTTGTCCGCCGATCGCGCCAACGCCGCCCGCCGGACCCTGGCCGAGTTCGGTCTGGACGAAAGCCGCATCAGCCAGGTGCGCGGATTCGCCGATCAGCGCTTGCTCAAGAAGGATGACCCCAACCATCCCTCCAACCGGCGCATATCTATTATCGTTCGCAATACCGGACTCGATCAGCAGGAAGAATCGCAGGCGCAGAGTCCAGACGCCCCGGCTGCAGCGGTGGCAGCACCCGCGCCCGTTAAACCAAGCAAATAAGCCGCTCTACCCTAGCGAACATTCAATCTGATTCATTTGCACCACCAGTGAATCGAGCAAGCTGTGGTTCGCGAGCAACGCGGCAATGAGGCCGGTGGTTTCCGCGCTGGAGTGTTCGGGACATCCGCAGCGGCCAAATCCGACATACTCCGCCGCATGGCAGCCGGTCTGCACGGCCGCTATCAGACTCGTTCTCCTATCCAGGTCATGATGCGCCGCCACCGCTTCGCACAATTTGTCTGGTAATCCCCAAGATCCCAGGATCAGGGCCGCCAGCGCTGGGTGATCGACGTGAAATACCTCGCGTTCACACTCCAGCAGATCCAGCCTCTCTGCGTAGGCCCGCTCCACTAGATTCGGATAGTCGTTGGGGGCATCCTCAAATAGCGCGAGTTGCCCGATGCCATGCAACAGAGCCGCCGTATAAGCGTGATCTGCCGGAATCTCCTGGCCGCAATGCTGCGCCAGCAACGCCGCCGCGATGCTATGCCGCCACCATTCACGCACAAAGGGAGCCGTCTTGCGCGGCAGACCGCGCCATAAGGCCGCCGTCATTGCAAATTGGCTCAGCCGCCCAGTGCCCAGCCGCGCAATCGCTTCGAGCAGCGAACTTACCCGCAGCCACCGCCCATAAAGTCCTGAGTTCGCCAGTCGCAATACTTCTCCGGCGAGAACTGGATCGAGCGCAATCAGCCGGGCGATTTCCTTGAAGGGAGCTCGTTCATCGGCGAGTACCGAGAGCAGCTTCAACGCCACCGGCGAAAACCGAGGCAGGCGTGTCAAAAGCCGCCGATCGATACTGTTGAGAGCGGGCATGGCTGGGGGGCAGTATTCTCCCCCAGGGACTGTATCGCAAAAAAGCCAGCATTTTCGAGAATTTTAAGGTTGGCAAGACGGATTTACTTGAGAACGATAGTGGGTTCTGGAGCGGACGCAAACCGCCGGTCACTGGTGTGGCGCGACAAACGCTGCAGACCGCCCGCAGGCCCAAAGTTGGGATAATCGAAAGCGCGCCGGACATCTCCCCAGCGCAACATGTCCACCAGTTGCGTGCCGCACATCGGTCGGCCAGCCAGGAATCCCTGGGCCTGATCGCAACTGTGAGCGGCTAGAAAAGCGAGTTGGGAGTTGTGTTCGACACCTTCCGCAGTCACCGAAAGGTCCAGGTTATGGGCCAGTGCGATCACGCCTTTGGCTACCGCTGCCGCTTTGCCGTTGGTCGCGACGTCCGCCATGAAGCAACGGTCCATCTTCAGGGTGTGGAAATCCACCTGCCGCAAATAATTCAGCGACGAATAGCCAACGCCAAAATCGTCGATGGCGATGCGTATGCCCTGCGCGCACAGGCGATCGAGCGAGGGCGACACCCGCTCGAGGTTATCCATCAAAGCGGTTTCTGTCAACTCCAGCTCCAATTGATTCGGGCGCAGCGAGGTCTCGTCCAGGATACGAAATACTTTCTCAGGGAAGTCTTTTTCCTGCAGCTGCCGCGGGGAAAGATTCACGGCCATGCGTACCGCTGGAATGCCGGCCCTCTGCCAGGCCACATTCTGCGCACAGGCGGACCGCAATACCCACTCTCCGATTTCTGAGATCAGTCCGGTTTCCTCCGCGAGGGGAATGAAATCGGTAGGTAGAACAAACTCGCTTTCCGACCGCTGCCAGCGAATGAGGGCTTCCACTCCCAAAATTTTTCCCGAATGTATAGAGAAAGTAGGCTGATAATGCAGCACAAATTGCTGGCGCGCCAAAGCTTGACGCAAGTCATTTTGCAGGTCGCAAAGCTTGGTCGCATACGAGCGCATGCCTTCGTTGAAAAGCAGCACTTGTCCTTTGCCGCTACTCTTGGCGCGATACATCGCAATATCGGCATAGCGCAGCAGATCGTCGGTATTATCGATTTCCGGACTACTCAACACGATACCGATGCTGGCGCCGCTTACCACTTCCCGGGAACTAATTTGGAACGGCGTCGCCAGCGCGCTGCGCATCCGGTTACCCAGCGCCAGCGCTTCTTCCGCGTCGCGAATGCGATCCAAAAGAATGACAAATTCGTCGCCTCCAAAGCGCGCCACTACGTCCGCAGGGCGAGCGCAATTGCGCAATCTGCCGGCCACCGCGGCTAATAATTCATCGCCCACCGGGTGCCCCAGACTGTCGTTGATTACCTTGAAACTGTCGAGATCCAAGAAAATAACAGCGAAACGCGGACTATTATGGTTCCCGCTGGCCTTTTGCCGCTCCATCTTCTTTTCCAGGCAGCTCATCAGATAATCGCGATTCGCCAATTTAGTGAGGTTGTCCTGGAAGGAATCCTTGAGCAAGCGGTTTTCGGCCTCGATCAGGGACGTGATATCGGCATGAGACCCGGCCAAGGCCACCGCCTCGCCCATTTGGTTTCGTACGGCGGTGCCACGGGCCAGCACCCAAATATAGGACCCGTCTTTCCGCAGCAGGCGATGTTCATTTCGAAATTGCGATGACTCGCCATGCAGATGGGTTGACAATTGATTGCTGACTTCGGCCAGATACCCAGGATGCACGCGGCTGAACCACTCGTCGACGTTAGTCTCTAATTCACCCAGTTCATACCCCAACATTTCCGCCCAGGTTGAGGAATACTCAAATACCTCGGACTTCAGATCCCAATACCATAGGCCATCGTCGGTTCCCTGCACGGCTAACTCGAAACGTTCCCGATCGCTGTTCTCAGTCAACTTTTCTTCCAGCTTGTTCGCCGCGTCTTCCAGGCGGGCTCTCTCGATGTGAGCGTACTTCAGGCCCCTCTGACGCACTACGACGATGGACGCGGCCAGGGACGAGAGCAGGACCACCGACCAGCACAAGAGCGCCTCCAAGGACAACTTCTGGAACGCCACCGCGATCCATCCCAAAACCGCTACCGAGGCCACGCAGGTGAATCCGCGCCACTTCAGTAGCGTCACCCCCCCGCCCAGCAAAACGGCCAGAATGAAAAAGCCCTGCGTAATGTCTGAAGCGATCGCGAACGTGAGCAGGCTGCGCAGAAGGATCAGGCATCCTAAGACCAACGCCCCTAAGTGAACCCGCTGCGGCGGAATGCGCCCGCGCCGCAACAGCGTCCACGCCGCCAGAATAGTTGCGCCAATTAGGTAGGTGAGCCAGTCTAATCCGGAATTACCGTCGCCGGTTTGTCCGAAAAGACGCACCGCCGCGAGCAAGAGATATAGAGCAGCGATAGCGGGTAGGGCCTGCTGGAGACGCGCACTTACCCGGTTGTCGAGTGCCAGCAGCACCTCAGCCTCAGGGATGCTGACCGCCGCCGGCAGACGACTCGCGCGCCGAAATTCCATGCTTCCAGTGAATCATAGGGATATTCCAGGAGCGATAAGAAACTGGGTTCATTTATAGGGTGTCAAAAATACGTATTTTTTTAGGGGTACTTACTTAGTTGCCGTTGCGTAGCTCTTAGGACATAGGCGTCGCAACCTGTCAGGTCACCGGCAGAGATCTCTGATCACAACTGCGTCACTCCCGACATCTGATCTGCCACATCCCGGGCCGGCCAGGCCGACTCACAATGACCGGACCGGTACCGATAAAGGAGAACCTTCTGATCATCGATGTAGTACTACCGGGCGGTTCTATACCTTGACAGGTCTACACCTAGGCCTGTACGCTGATCGAAACCCTTACTTCAAACGGTTTACTTGGAGGAATCAAATGCAGAAAGTTTTAGGAATGATGATCTTGCTTGCGGGTGCAGCTCAACTCGCTATGGCCTCACCCGCGCCCGTACCGGAAATCGGCGTGGGTTCCGCGGGAAGCGCCATCGCCCTGATCTCCGGCGCCATGCTGGTGATCCGCGGACGCCGCAAATAGAAAACATCAAAGAGTAACCTTGCAGAGCACCTCGATGGCTTAGGGGTGCTCTGTCCTTCTCCGTGTTTCCTCAGCTTTCGACCCGCGATTCAGCCGCGAACGATTCTTCGTTCGGTCTGTTTCCACGCCTCCTCCTACTCACCATCCTCTTCGCCGTCGAGTTGCTCCTCATTTCCGTCTGGTTGGACGACGCCGCCCTGATTTCGCGGGGCGGGTTCCTGGCCTTCGCCGGTCAGTGGGGTGCCTGGATCGTGCGCGGGATCGTCGGTTACGCCGCCATTTTCTTCACTTTCGCTTATTTGAAAAGTAAGGCGGCTCTCACCCAGATTTCGAATCTAGTCACGACCCTCCCGCTGAATCCGCGCCTGCTCGCGGCCCACGCGGTGGCGATGGCGATCTTCGGCGCGGCCTCCTGGGCTTTATACGGAAATCACGTCGCGGGTTTCTCTTCGCATCCGGTCGCACTGGCCTGGCTCCTGTCCGGAGTCTGCGGAATTGTTCTCGGGGCCTTCGCCTTCATTCCGCGTACGCTGTGGGCCCGCCTGCTTCGGGATACCGGCTGGCTGTGGGCTTACACGCTCGTAGCGGTGGTCTTTGCATGCTTGGCGGGAGGATACAGCCGGGTTCTCTGGATGCCATCCAGCCGCATGACCTACGCCCTCGTGAAG
>JALYIB010000252.1 GCA_030775965.1 Acidobacteriota bacterium
CGTCGCGGTGGTTCCGGGCGAAGCCTTCGGCACCAACGAGCACATCCGCATCTCCTATGCCACTTCGATGAAGGAGTTGGAGCGCGGCCTCGACCGCTTGCAGCGCTTCATCGCCGCGCGCCTCTAAGGACGCGCTAGAGCAGATCATGCCGCTCCGCAAACTGGAGCCGAGTTTTCGCGAACGCCCCTGGGGAACCCGCCATCTGGAGCCGTGGTTCCCCAACGCGCGCGCCACGGCCGGGCCGTCTCCCATCGGCGAGGTGTGGTTTGAAACCCCGGAAGTCCCCCTGCTGGTGAAGTTTTTGTTCGCCCAGGAGAACCTGTCGGTGCAGGTTCATCCTGACGACAAGTACGCGCGCTTCCACCACAACTCGCCCGGCAAAACCGAAATGTGGCACGTACTGAAAGCCGAGCCCGGCGCGAAGATCGCCGCCGGATTCCGTGAGCCCGTGACCAGCGAGCAAGCCCGTGCCGGCGCGCTCGACGGGAGCATTATGAGTATGCTCGAGTGGTTCGACGCCCAGCCAGGCGATACTTTCTTCATCCCCGCTGGCACGGTGCACGCGATCGGCGCGGGACTGACGATTTGCGAGATCCAGCAGCAGTCAGATATCACGTACCGCTTCTTCGATTACGGCCGCGGCCGCGAGCTGCATCTGGATAGCGCGCTGGCAGTGAGTAATTTGTGCTCGCATGACGCGCGGCGAGCAGAGCAGGTGGAGTGCGACTACTTCGTCACGCAACCTTTGAAAGTGGAAGGCGCGCTAACGCTTCCGGCATCCGGTCACATGCTCCTAATCGCGATTGAGGGCGAGGGAGAAATCGACGGACAGCCGATGCGCGCTGGTGAAGTCTTTTGCGCCGAGGATTTGAGTTACATGAAACTCACCGGAAATCTGCGGCTATTGAGGACATCGGTCGGGGTTTAGGAGTTCTCCACCCCAAAGATATATACTGAGTGGTTTAAATGCGGAGCAAGTACGCGCTTCTATTTACGGTGGCTCTTTCCGGCGCAGCAGCCTCTTTCCCCGAATATCCAGTAAAACCTATAACTGAATACGCCAATGTGGTCACGAAGTCGGGTCTCGCAGCCGCCGCTCTGCCGATGGAAGATCCGCGGGACCAACTCAAATATTTCGGAATAGATTTTAAATCGAGGGGATACGTTCCAGTCTTTCTCTTTTTAGAGAATCAGACTACGACTGGTAGTTTCTTGCTGGGAAAGGAAGGCCTGATGTATAGTCCAGCAGGGCATTCGGGGTCCGCTCTCGCGAACCCGTCCAGACCTTCAAGGGAGGACAAGGCCCTCGCCGTTGCATCGTACCTGCCGTATTACGGAATCATGGCAGCCGCCATGGCCTCCAAGTATAAAGAACTCAGACAGAACGTTTTGAAAAGCGAACTGCAAAGCACTACGCTGTCTCCCGGAACCTCGGCGCACGGTTTTATATTCGTTCCTGCACACTGGCAGCATTCGTTACGAGGCAAGATTAACCTCAGTATCCCGTTGAAGCTTTCCGAGAGCGGCGAAACAGTGATCATCGATTTGGCTTTTTAGCGCGCAGAAAGGTACATAAGTTTACTGTGCATCCATTTTTGATTAGATTGCCTATTGGTATGTGCTTCGGCTTGCTTCTGATCGAGTTGACCGCATCCGCCCAAACGCCCATTGCACAGCCTGACACGAGGTTTAGCAAACTACCGCTAAGCGCGGAACTGGTTCTTTCACCGGAGTTTTGCGCCACCAAGAAGCGACAGTCTCTTGCGCTCAAAGATGTCCTTCACGTAGGCAAGGCGGCTTGCTCTCAGTTTGAGACTGAACTGAGTGGAGTCTTTTCCAGTCTTAAGCGGGTGGAGAAGATAGCGGCTGTGGGAACTCGCATGGCTCAGGTCGTTTTGATTCCGAGATTTGTTGAAATTAATGCTACGCAACCGCTCCTCGGTTCCTCCCAGCGCGAATTGGTGGTCCTTGTGGAGTGGACAATTCAGGACGAGGCCGGCCGGACGGTCTGGATCCAAACACTTCAAGGTTCTTCGCGGCACAAGTTGGGTTGGGTAATAACCACGAAGGGCCAAACTCAGTTGGCTGAAGCCGCGATTGGCGACTTAGCCAAAGCTTCCGCCACGAGTATATCTAATGCCCCCGAGCTTCGGAGGTTGACCAATAGTGGCCCAGCCGGACAGCCTTAGCGGGCCAGTCTTCGACTGTACTTGCGGGACCACAACTTAACTAAAAAACAACCGCCACGCCGTAACCGTCAAAGCGTGCGTCACCATCGATGCGCGGATGCTGCGGGCTTGGCGGTAGGCCAGGCCGTAGAAGACGCCGGCGACGGCTGCGAGCGTGGCAATGCGCCAATTCGGGAACGGGCGGTAGCACAGGTGCACCGACCCGAAGAGCAGGGAAGTCAGCAGCAGTCCGGCCCAATCGTTGTGCAGCCACGCGGTGATCCACTGTTGCAGCAGGCCGCGGAAGAAGAATTCTTCGCCCAGCGCGACTACCCATAGGATGCCGAAGAAGGTGGCGAGTCCGATCAGCGTTGTGCGTGCCCAGCTCGCATAGTGCATGTGCGGGCTGGTAAAGTGGATGGCCCAGCCGACAGCGGCGACGGCGGGGGCCAGGGCTAAGAAGTAGAGAGCCCCGAGTTTCCATTCGCGCGCGGCGGGCCAGAATCCGAAGCCGATATTCTTCATGCGGCGCACGCTGAGCATGGCGAAGAGTCCGGTGCGGAACCACATCAATTGGCCGAGCGCTCCTAAGGGCAGCGCGTCGAGGGGACTGGGGTAGAGCGGTGGGATCGCGCGCGAAAGCCACACGGCGGCGATGAAGATCAGGAATAGGATGTCGACCGCGGTCTGGTGCGGGAACACTACATACCAGAACGCTGCCACTACCGCTAACGCAGTGATCACGCCAAGCGAGTGCCAAGAAAAATGCCGCAGCGCCAGCGCCGCTAGGGTGTAGGGCGCCACGGCAGCGATCACTAGCGACACGGCAACTCCCGCGGGAGGCAGTTTTTCCAAACGCAGGCGCAAGCGCTCCACGCCCATCGTGAAATACAGGCTGACTTCCAACAGGAAGGCGGGCAGCACGGCCAGCGCGGTCGCCCACGGGATGCCCCGGTCTTGCGCGTAGAAAAACGCTGCGACGGCGCCCGCCGCCCACAGAAGCGGAAAGGCGAACAACATTCCCGGCCATCGTAGCATGTCATCCGGACTTCACATGTCATCCGGACTTCCACCCCGCTCCGCGAGGGCCGCGCGCTAAAATAGTCGCGCATGTCCCGATTCCCCGGCGTCGACTATTTGCTGATCGATTCGCAATTCTCCGAACAGGAGTTGCTGGTGCGCCAAACCGCGCGCCAGTTCGTGGATGAACGCGTGCTCCCGCTGATCCGCGATTGCTTCCGCGACGCGCGCTTCCCGGCGGAGCTGGTTCCGGAAATGGGCCGGCTGGGCTTCTTGGGAGCAAACATCGCAGGCTACGGCTGCGCGGAGATGAGCAACGTCGAATACGGGCTGGTGATGCAGGAGATCGAGCGCGGCGATTCCGGGCTGCGTAGTTTCATCAGCGTGCAGAGCGCGCTGGTGATGTACCCGATCTTGACCTTCGGCAGCGACGAGCAGAAGCAGCGCTGGCTCCCGGCCCTGCAAAGCGGCCAGACGATGGGTTGCTTCGCACTCACCGAGCCCGGTTTTGGATCGAATCCCGCCGGCATGTTGACGCGCGCGCGGCGCCAAGGCGCGGACTGGGTGCTCGACGGCGAGAAGGCGTGGATCACCAACGGCAGCGTGGCCGACATTGCCGTGGTCTGGGCCCTCGCCGAGGACGGCATTCGCGGATTTTTAGTGGAGCGCGGGACTCCTGGATTCACTGCCTCCGAAATTCACGGGAAGTTGTCGATGCGAGCTTCAGTGACCTCCAGCCTTGCCTTTAGCAACTGCCGCGTTCCGGAAAGCGCGCTGCTTCCGCAAGCGAAGGGGCTGCGCGCGCCGCTGGCGTGCCTCTCGCAAGCGCGTTACGGCATCGGTTGGGGCGTGCTCGGCGCGGCCATGGATTGTTATGAGACCGCGCGCTCTTATTCCGTCCTGCGCAAACAGTTCGACGGCCGGCCCATCGCGTCGCATCAACTGGTGCAGGAAAAGCTGGCGGATATGATCACGGAAATCACCAAGGCGCAACTTTTAGCGCTACAGGTAGGACGCCTGAAGGACAAAGGCCAAGCCGACGCCGCCCACATTTCCATGCTGAAGCGCAACAACGTCGCCATGGCGCTCGATTGTGCCCGCGCCTCGCGCGATCTTCTCGGAGCCAACGGCATCATGGACGAATACCCCATCATGCGCCACATGTGCAACCTCGAAACCGTCAAAACCTACGAGGGCACCGATCACATCCACGCCCTGGTGATAGGCGAGCGCGTCACCGGCATTGCCGCCTATAAATGAAGCGCCGTGCTACGATAGTCATTAGATTTCTTTCCTGGATCGCCGTATGACCATTCTGATTACAATTGTGCATGTCATTGTGTGCGTGTTTCTGGCGGTAGTCGTGCTGCTGCAAAGCGGCAAGGCGGCTGACCTGGCGGGCGCTTTCGGCGGCATGGGCTCGCAGACGGTGTTCGGGCCGCGCGGCTCAGCCACCGTGTTGTCGAAGGCCACTACCATCGCCGCGGCGCTGTTCATGGTGACTTCGCTGACGCTCTCGGTTCTTTCGACGCGCTCCGGCAAGGCTTCCCCGGCGATCTTTCAGAAGGTGGTCCCGGTAACCCAGCAAAAGGGCGGCGGCGGGGCGGCTCCCGGGACCGTTCCCATCACCGCAACCCCAATCGTCGGCGGCAAACCCGGCAAGCCACAGAACATCAACGTGCCGATTCAGCAGGCGCCGGCGCCGCAGCAGAAAAAGTAATTGGCAGAGACCGTCTTCGGTATGGCATGAAAGTTTCCACCCGCGGGGGTGGCGGAATTGGCAGACGCACTAGCTTGAGGTGCTAGCGGGAGCAATCTCGTAGGGGTTCAAGTCCCCTCCTCCGCACCAATAACATTACAGGCATTCGGCCATCCGGTAAGGGTGGCCGAAACTGTTTTGGACCCTATCCCTCCAACGTTCTAAACGAAAGAAGCTCCGGTTTGTTTAGTATTGAGTAATAGTCAAAGCCTAGCCACTTCCCGCCGGCTGCGCGGCTGACCCAGTAACGAGATATGTCCCGGGCCATCAAAAGGTCGAACCAGGCGTCAGAAAGGCTGCCGCCCGCAGCTTCCAAAAAGCACGGTTCCGCCAAAAGAAATTCTCCATTGGCCCGCCCCGGCCAGTCGTCTGAAGCTCAATCTCAAAGAGTCACCTCCGGGATCGCACCGCCAGCCGGGAAACCAACACTTCTTGATGTGGCGATCTGGCTCGGGCTGCTTCTATCGTCGCTGGCTGTTTATTCGCAAGTCGCCAGCTTCGATTTCATAAATTACGATGACCCGGCGTACGTGTACCAAAATCCTCACGTCTTGGCTGGACTGACTCTGGCCAGCGTAAAGTGGGCCCTCACCGCTGTGGTGGATGGCAACTGGATCCCTGTGACACTGCTCTCGCACATCTTAGACGTGCAGTTATTTGGGATGCGGAGCGGAATGCACCACTTGGTGAATGTCTCGTTCCACGCGCTGTCGGCCCTGCTCCTGTTTCTGTCGCTTCGGCGGGTCACGGGAGCGCGCGGGTTGAGCGCGTTCGTTGCCTTTGTTTTTGCTTTGCATCCGCTGCATGTGGGATCGGTGGCATGGGTCGCCGAGCGTAAGGACGTTCTCAGCGCCTTCTTCTGGTTTCTCGCGCTCTATGCGTACCTGCGTTACACGGAAAGGCCCAGCCTTGGACGGTACTGGGCGGTGGTTGCGCCATTCTGTCTCGGCCTCATGTCCAAGCCGATGCTGGTCACCTTTCCCTTTACGCTGTGGCTGCTCGATCTGTGGCCGCTACGCCGGGCTCAATGGCCCATGACGATTGTGGAAAAGCTGCCGCTGATCGCCCTTTCGGCCGGCGCTTCCGTAGTGACTTATGTGGTTCAAGGCTCGGCTGGATTCCTGGCGTCGATCCCCCTGGCGACGCGGATAGAAAATGTTTTCGTCTCGTACCTCGGCTATATAGGGCAAATGTTTTGGCCCACGCGCTTGGCGGTTTATTATCCCTACCCGCCGTCGATCCCGCTAGGTGAGCCGGTAGCAGCGTTCGCCGTTATCCTGGCAATCTCATTTGGCGCGCTAGGAACTTGGCGGACGCGGCCCTATCTCGCGGTGGGCTGGTTCTGGTATTTGGGAACGCTTCTACCCGTCATCGGCTTGGTGCACGTGGGCTCGCAGGCCCACGCAGACCGCTATATGTACATTCCGATGGTTGGTTTGTCGATCGTCCTGGCATGGGGTGCAGCGGACGTGGCCGCGAAGTGGCCACGCACCAAGCCGCTGCTCGCACTGGCGGCCGCCGTCTCCTGCTCGGCGTGCCTGGCGCTCGCCTGGCGCGAAGCCGCTTATTGGAAGAACAGTGAGACGTTGTTTCAGCGCGCCATCGAAGTGACTCAACACAACTCGCTGGCCGAAAACAATCTGGGCATGTACCTGACGGCGGTGCAGCGCAATCTCGACGCCATCTCTCACTTCGAAACTGCGTTGGAAATCAATCCGAATTACACCGACGCGCACACCAACCTGGGCTTTGTTCTTTCGCAGACTCCCGAGCGGATTCCCGATGCAGTGAAACACTACCAGGCGGCACTGCGTCTCAAGCCCGACAGCGCCGAAGCGCATAACGGTCTCGGTGCGGCTCTGGTGAGGCGCGGGGACTGCGCGGCCGCCATCCCCCACTTTGAGGCGGCCCTTCATTTCAAGCCCGATCAGACCGACGCGATCTATAACCTTGGCACTTGCCAGATGACAGTCAAGAATTACCTCGCTGCCGTCCCTTATTTTGAAGCCGCCATTCGCGCCCAGCCCGGCTTCGCCGAAGCTCATTTTAGCCTCGCAGGCTCTCTGTCGAGGATTCCCAACCGCGTTCCCGATGCCATCAAGGAGTACCAAGCCACACTCCAATTGCAACCGAATGAAGGACTGGCTCGATTGGCTCACGCCAAGCTCGGAATGTTGCTCGCCGACCAAGGCCGTGCACCAGAAGCCATCCCGCATCTGGAGGCCGTGCAACGCATTCAGCCCGACCCGTCCATAGCGAAACTACTCGATCGTTTGCGCGCGGCGCAGCACTGAGGGAGTTTGCCAAAGTCACGCCCTGCCCCTCGCACAGAGGGAACCACCGGTTCACGGCAGCTGGCCTCGGTGCCGGAACGCCAATCCATGTAAACTGGACACTAATGGCAATGCGCCGCAACAAGGCGGCTGCAGAGAGCAAGCAAGCGTACTCGCCTTCTAGCGGTGCGTCCAAAAACAGCCGTCAGAAAAAAGCGCGTGAGCTGGGTTCGGATCATCCTGACGCTGGCGTGGCACCGATCCGCCTGGACGCCAAGATGAAGTGGGTGTCTCCGCTAATTCTCACCCTCTTAGTCCTGGCTTGCCTCACGCCGTTCCTTGGGAAAGCCTTCCATATAGACGATCCCCTATTCGTCTGGGCAGGAAAGCAGATCGCCCGCCATCCCGGAAATCCTTACGGATTCATCGTCACTTGGTACACGGAGCCGCAGCAGATGTCCGACGTGACCCAAAACCCGCCTCTCGCCGCCTACTACATCGCTATCGCCGGCGAGATTTTGGGCTGGTCGGAAGCTGCGTTGCACGGCGCGTTTCTTCTGCCTGCTCTGGCGGTGGTTCTCGGAACCTATTTCTTGGCGCGAAGGTTCACGCGCTGGCCCTTATTGGCCGGCGCGGCCACGCTGGCGGCTCCCGGTTTTTTGGTATCGAGTACCACCGTCATGTGCGATGTCACGATGCTGGCGCTCTGGATCTTCGCCACTCTGTTCTGGCTGGAAGGGATGGAGCGGAGGCGGCCGCCTCTCCTCGCCGTTTCTGGCCTGCTGATCGCTCTCTGCGCGCTGACTAAGTATTTCGGTGTGGCTTTGATCCCTTTGCTGCTCCTTTATTCCCTCGCTCGCGAGCGGCGAGTCGGCAGCTGGGTTTTTTATCTGCTTCTGCCGGTTGCGGCCTTGGTGGGCTATGAATATTGGACGAAAGCGCTCTACGGCAGGGGCCTGCTGGGGGGTGCGGCTGACTACGCGCAATCCAATAACTCGGTCGGATTCTATAAGGCGGTTGTGGGCCTCAGCTTTGCCGGCGGGTGTACCCTGCCAGCCTTGACGTTTGCTCCGCTAGTCTGGTCCCGTCGCGCCCTCTTTCTGGGGGGTGCCGCCGCGGCAATCCTAGGATTGCTGGTAAGGATGGACGGATTGAATATGCCGTCTTCCATCGCTCCTGACCACCGCAACGTTTTGAGTTTGCAACTGGCCTTGTTCATCGCCAGCGGTTTGGGCGCGCTGGCGCTGGCATTTGCGGACGGGCGGCGCAACCGGGACGCCAACTCCATACTGTTGCTCCTGTGGGTTGTCGGAACCTGGGTATTCGCGTCTTTCGTGAACTGGACCGTGAACGCCCGCTCCGTGCTGCCGATGATTCCGGCGGTAGCTATCCTGTTGGCCCGGCGGCTGGAAACGCTCGGCGCCTTTGCGGGAAAGCTGCGGATGGCCAAGTTGGTTGTGCCTTTGGCATTGTCCGCCGCGGTCGCCCTATGGGTGACGTGGGCGGATGCTAGCTTGGCGAATTCGGCGCGCCAGGCAGCCCAATACGTGCATGATCGCTTGAGTAAACCCGCAATCAACGTGAGTTTCGAAGGCCACTGGGGCTTTCAATACTACATGCAGGCCTTTCGATACCAACCCATCGACTTCCGGTATTTCCACGTGGGAAACGGCGATTTGGTAATAATCCCCCAGAACAGCAGCTACGCCGCTTCGCAATCCATACCGGCGAGCGTAGTGGCCTCGCGGGGAGTCCTCGCGCTCCCGGTTAAGGCCGCAATGACAACCATGAGCCAAACGTGGGGCTCCGGTTTCTATTCCGATGCCTTGGGACCGTTGCCGTACTCTTTCGGGCCCGCTTTATCCGAGTACTACATGGTGCTGCGATTACAGAACCCTGGCGAAAAGCGCCCGCAATAGCCAAGATCCACAAAGCCGCCTTATCGAAAATGCGCGCGAGCCTCCGGCACCCTGTCGAACTGTCGCTTGAAATACACGTCGGGCCGCTGCTGGAGCGGTCAGAGAAGCCGGTAAAGCCAAAGCCCGCCGACTGGCACGGCTGAAAGTGGCATCAAATAAGCAGTAACTCCCGGCGGCGGCTCTTTGTCGAAAGCCAGGTAGCGGATGCCCAGTTGCTTCAACAGGGGGTCGGAGACGCCCACATGCCATCGAATAACGGAACTGTTAACCAACTCAAATCGGCTTGGCGCGCTTGCGTCGATCAAACGAGCGGTAAAGTAGGCACCCCGATTCATCAGGTCCGTGTCAAGACCCCGCGCCTTGAAGAGCGCGAAATGATCGACATCGGGAATATACCGGCATTTGGTATAGACGTCGCAACCGAGAGCGTTCAGAAAACCGGAAGCCGCAAGGCTATCCGAATAGACCAGCCATCTATCTTTACGCAGTTCAGGATGGCTTTCGAGGAACCTTGCCAACTCCGACGAAGTGATCGCGCTCAGGCCGCGTTCTAAGGGATTAACGCTTCCGAACATAACCATTTGTAGGGGAATCAGAACCGCGGCGAACCCATGGCGCGGTCCGAAAAACAGCAGCACGATCAGAAGCGTTCCCACACCTGCGCTCACCAGCACTTCGCGCCAGGAAAAAAACCACTGGATACTCGCGTTGGCCGCGATAACGAGGGCCGTGAAAAGCACCAGCGTAACGGTACAGCGGAGAATCCAGATGCTCCACCGGGAGCGCGACGATGCGGCGGTGCGGTCGCGGGGGGTCGAAAGGAAAAGCGCCACAATAGCGATATTCGCGAGCCCCAGCGCCGGCAGGCACCGTGTGCCATAGGTTAGATTTAATCCGAAGAACCGGCCGGCTTGTTCCGGTATGGGGGCTACCATCCATAAGCCTATAAATAGGAAAAACATCGATAACACCAAGAACGCAATGTTTTTGGCGAACGGAGCAGCCCGTGGCCTCCACCATAGCCAAGTCATCGGCGCGAACCACAGGAAGCCTGCCGCTTCGCAGATGTTGCCGGTCAGGGCGGGAAATCGCGTTTCGGTTTCAGACCACGGCAGGAAATGCGAAAGCAATACCGGTGCGGAAAACGCGAAGCCGCCCGCCAACCGGCGTTGGCCGGGATAGATGGTAGCCGCCTCGATGGCAATCGCTGGACGCAGATCGATGTAAACGATTGCTGCCACCACGGCGATCAGTACCACAGCTCCTGTGATCGCCAGCAGCCTTAGATGGAGAGCCTCACGCCGGAGGATCGATTTCCTAAAGACAAAACACCAGCCGGCCAAAAAGAATGCCGCGAACCAGCACAGCGGAATAAGGTGCGGCAGATATCCGCAAAGGATGAAGTTGATTGAACAAGCTGCCGCTCCGGCCCCAGCGAATAGCAAGCCAAATCGCTTGGTCCCCACTGTCAAATAACACACGAATACCAGGGTGAGACACAGCAACCCGACCATCTCCGGAAGGAGCGACGGCCACGAATAGGTCCACTGAGTAAAAGGCGAAAAGAAATACCACAGGGCGCCCGTCGCGGAGGCAAGACTGGACTGCGTAACCAGCAGAAGCCAAGTGAAGACTCCCGCGATCAGGACAAGTCCTTTGAGTTGCCAATAAGCGGCAAAAGCGTAATCTAACGGCAGCAGGAAAAACGGCCAGAACTGAGGTCGAAATAGAGTGGAAACCTGCCGAATGGGAACATTGCTGACCAGAGAAATCGCGTGGTCTCCAGCAACGATGCGCTCAACCGCGAACGGATCGGGTCGAAGAGCTTGATTGAGAATCGCCGGGGTGTGAAACGTCCATTCATCTGAGCGAATGCCTCGCGCTTCTCCCAGCAAAGGTTTTTGTGGCGGCGCATATCCGAACTTGCGATAGAATCCGGTCGAAGAACCATTGAGATCTGCCAGCGACGCAATACCAAATACGGACAGGCTGAGGATAAGAAACCAAATCGCGTAACGGTCAAACTGAATGAAGCCGTCCGCTGAGAGCGAGCTCGCCAGCGAATCGGTTTTTGCGTTCGTCCAGCGGACGAACGCATTTCCTTCGCGGGACGGCAGCGGTCGGGGCCTTGGAGTATTCCGTGCTTTATCTTTTCTCCTTGCCGCCACCCAGTGTTTTCTCCTCGCCGCCGCTCAGACGTAATAAGGTTGGCCCGCTCACGCGTCGTCGCTCAGATGCGCCGTCGGCCCGCGCGTTGCTGCGCGGAGATTCCGCAGGGGCCCTAACGGCGGCCTTTCACTTTAAGACCAATCACGCTCCGGCCGGGGCCAGCTTGGCCGGCTTGCCGTCAAACTTCATTCCTTGCTCTCCGGGATCGCGTCTGCGGCCCCAGGGCTGGCCGCATAACGCCGCCGCAGGCTTTCGAAAGATCGCTGCCGGACCAGGCCCAGGCGATGCAACTCATATTTCAACAGCAGCCACAAGATCGACAAACCATAGATGGAGCTCTGTACGAAAGAAGCCGAGGACGCTTCCGGGAAGTAACGCGTAGGAACCGGTACTTCGGCAATGCGCATTTTCAAACTTACCAGCTGCGCGACGATTTCCTGATCGAAGATGAAATTGTCCGAATTCATTTCCAGGTTGACATGCTCCAGGGCATCCCGCCGGAACGCGCGGTACCCCGTATGGTACTCCGCCAGGTGCAGGCCAAATACTACGTTTTCAAGGTGGGTCAGGAAGCGGTTGGCCGCATACTTCCACCAGGGCATGCCCTGGGCCATGGGATGGCCGCCCAATAAACGCGACCCCAGGACCACGTCGGCTTTGCCTTCCTGAATCGGGCGGATGATGTCGGGCAACAGCACCGGATCGTACTGGTAATCCGGGTGCACCATGACTACGATATCGGCGCCCGCGCGCAGCGCTTCGCGGTAACAGGTCTTCTGATTGGCGCCGTAGCCGTAATTGCGGTTGTGGACGAACAACTCGAGTCCGAGTTCGCGGGCGATCGCCGTTGTCTGGTCCGAGCTGCCATCGTCCACAACGATCACCAGGTCCACGGTGTCCCGCGGCAATTCTGCGTACGTCATCCGCAGAGTTTGCGCGGCGTTATAGGCCGGCATCACGACCACTACTTTGGGCTTATTGAGCGACATGAATACCCTGCAGAAATACCGATTTAGTTCCGAACTTCACCGAACCAAAAACCATTATCGCATTGGACTTTTTCAGAATACTCCTTTTTGCTTGTGGGAAGGAAAGATCGCTATCCCGGAACTCAAGCCTGGCGGCGAATTCGTGAAAACGCTTCGCCGCCCTTGCGAAACGCAATGCCGTGGGCTTCGGGGCCGAGACCGATGATCACCGATCCTGCCAAGAAAGCCACCGCGGCGAGCCCTCCCATTGCTTGCGCATACGTGAAATGTTCGCCCAGCAACGCTTCCAGGTAAGGAGCCACTCCCGCGATGACCATCCCCATCTGATAAGCGAACCCCGGCACGAAGCCGCGGAGATGCGCCGGCGTCAGTTCGTTCATGTGAGCCGGAATTACGCCCCACGCACCTTGCACGCAGAACTGCATCAGAAAGCCCCCCGCCACCAGCAACGCCGTGCCCGGCGCGGCGATCCACAGCGGGATCATCAGGAAGGCGGCAAGCACGGAGCCAGCCATCGCGCGGCGGCGTCCGAAAAGATCGGAGAAATAGCCGACCACAAGCCCCCCGATGGCCGCGCCCACCATGGTCACCATGGTTGCCAAGGCCGCTTCCTGTTGCGAGAATTTCCGCTGCTGCATCAGGAACGTGGGGTACAGATCCTGCGTTCCATGAGAAATAAAACCCATCGCGGTCAGGAGCAGCACCAGGTAGAGAAATCGCCGCCAGATGCGCGGAAGTGACCGCACGTAGGTCCGCCAGTCTGTACGATGCTCCTGCCAGGCCTCCGATTCCTTCACTCGCTTCAGCACAAAAATCGAGATCAGCGCGGGCAGTCCGCCGATGAAGAACATCACGCGCCACGCATAGGCCGGATGCGTGCTGTGGATCGCGGGGTAAACCGTAAGGAATGCCAGGGCCGCCAGAAGATTTCCCAGTGTATAGCCTTGATGCAGCATTCCAGAGATCATTCCCCTCCACTTAGGCGAAATCGATTCCAACGCCAACGAGGCGCTCACGCCCCACTGTCCACCCATGCCGATTCCGAACAGCATCCGCAGAATCAGAAAGACCTGAAATGTCGGGGCCAGGCCGGAGAGCGCCGACATTACCGCGTAAAAGACGATATTGATCATCATCGGAAGCCGTCTTCCGAAACGGTCCGCCATCACTCCAAAGAACAGCGCGCCAAGCGGCCGCATGGCCAGCGTGAGCGTCAGGGTGAGCGCCACCTCGGGTCTCGTTTTGCCGAAAGCCTTCGCGATATCGGCAATCAGAAACGTCAGCACGAAGAAGTCGAAGGCGTCAAAGGTCCAGCCAAGGAAGCCCCCCAGGACCGCGTTGCGCTGATCGCGTCTCTGCACGCCGCTGGGAATGTTCGTCGAGGATGCCATTAACGCGACTCCAAGGACTGTAGTATAGTGCACCTCGAAGGCCGCTCCATGGGCCGCCCCGACGCGCGAATGACTCCCTCCGTGGTCCGCTCAATCTCACCTCTGCTGGCAGCTTTCCCGCGCGGGAATCGTGAGGAGACTTGCGCCGTTGACTGGCGTATAATCCTGCTATGACTGAAAACCTGCCGATCGTGCGCCGAACTTTTCTAGGCATCGGCGGCGCCTCCGCTTTGGGGTTCGCCGCCCAATCCAGCACTACCTCCAACGCTTCTGCCGGCAAAGTGGAGAAGGACGTCGTCGTCGGCAAAGGCGGCGATAGCGACCTCCATTGCGACATCTACCGCCCGGCCGCCGGAACCGAAAAGCGCATGGCCTTGGTCCACTTTCACGGCGGCGGCTTTGCTCGCGGCAGCAAAGAAACTCTAGCCGCTAAGATCGCGCCCCTCGCCGCGCGCGGCTATGTATCCATCGCGGCGCAGTATCGCCTGAGCGCCGCGGCCAAATGGCCCGCGCAAATCGATGACGCCAAAACTCACATCCGCTGGGTGCGTGCCAACGCCGCTTCGCTAGGCATCGACCCCGCGCGCATCGCCATCGTCGGCTACTCCGCCGGAGGCCACATCGCGCTCTTCACCGCCGGCCAGCCCGGCACCGATCTCGCCGCCTGCATCGCGTTCTATCCCCAAACCGACGTGCGGCCCGTCGCCGCCGCGCTGATGCCGCCCGGCTATGACGACGCCGCCATCGCAGACGCCAGCCCGCTCGCTCACATCAAAGCCGGTTACCCGCCCACCGTGATTTTCCACGGCCTCTCCGACGTGACCATCCCGCCCGAGAACAGCCAGCATCTGCTGCAGATCCTGCGCGACGCGAAAGTTCCCTCCGAGCTCCACACCTTCAATGGCGTCCCCCACGAATTCGACACGCATCCCGAATTCGCCGAGTCCTGCGCCGCGCTCACGGATTTTTTTCTGGAACGGCAAGTCCTGCATCCCCGTACCTATCCCCCGTTTGCCCGCGGCGGCGCCCCTGGCCCCGCGTGAAAGGAGACTCCTGTGATCGCTTCCAAAC